>CAZRXH010000016.1:0-36173 GCA_964603995.1 uncultured Bacteroidota bacterium
TCTCAGATTCCTCCTGACATCCTTCTTTCATACAACCGTAACTGAGCGGATACGTATCGCCCCCTGTTACACCTTGACTGGTTTGGCCTCAGTTGCTATATTGCTAGGCAAAATTCGGAGAAACAATTGTCAGCTGAATATTTAACCAAGAGCTTCAAGAAAGAAGACATACAACAGAAGTGGTATGTCGTAGACGCAACAGGGAAGACTCTCGGAAGGCTTGCTACCAAGGTCGCGAGCATGTTGAGAGGAAAGAACAATCCCAAATTTACGCCGCACAGCGACATTGGTGATTTCGTGGTGGTCGTCAACGCGGGCAAGGTGAAGGTGACCGGCAAGAAGGCTGACACCAAAGTCTATTTCCATTACACCGGATACCCCGGCGGTGCGACCTACGTCAAATACAAGGAGTTGATCGATAAGAAGCCCGAGACCGTCATCGAGCACGCGGTCAAGGGGATGCTCCCCAAGAACCGGTTGGGTGCCCGCCTTTTCACTAAGCTGAAAGTCTATGCGGGATCGGAACATCCGCACGCGGCGCAGAAGCCGACAACAATAGAAATATAATCAGGAGTTTTGATGGCATCGGTTCAGAATGCAAATGTTGCCGTAGGAAGAAGGAAGACTTCGACCGCGAGAGCAAAGCTCGTCTCCGGAACGGGGAAGATCTTTGTAAATAATCAACCGCACTTTGAGTATTTCCCGGTTGTATCTGTGCAGAACGAGCTTTTCAAACCGTTCGAGGCGACCGAGACTCAGGGGAAATATGATGTGTACGCAATCGTGGATGGCGGTGGATTGTCGGGGCAGGCAGGCGCGCTTAAGCTCGCGATAGCGAGAGCGCTGGTAAAAGAGGGCGAAGAGATGCGTCCGAGACTGCGTGCGGCAGGTGTACTGACCCGGGATCCGAGAATGGTCGAGAGAAAGAAGTATGGCCGCAAGAAGGCACGCAAAGCCTTCCAGTGGACAAAACGTTAATTTCACGTCCAGTATTTTTGAAATTGCCGTAAGGCAGGCGGCGCGATAACGACTGCCAAAAGAATAATAAATAAGCATACTTTCCGGGCTGATCTGCTCACGAACTGTGAGCGCGGCCTTCCGATCCGGTCATCCGGACGGAGATTTGCGCGGTGGTGTGGCGCTTGAGCGCCATTCCGCGTGAAGACGAGGGAAGTAGAAGAGATAACCAAAGGAGTAACTATGCCTAGAGTGACGGTAGAATCACTACTCTCATCGGGTGCCCATTTCGGACACCTCACCCGCCGTTGGGATCCCAAGATGAAACCTTACATCTTTATGGAACGCAACGGTATTCACATCATAGATTTGCGACAGACGCAGCAGCTTATTGAGGAAGCCTGCGACGCGATTGCGAACCTTGCCGCGGAAGGAAAGAAGATCCTTTTTGTTGGCACGAAGAAGCAGGCGCGCGATATTATCCGGCAGCAGGCAGAACGCGCCGGGGTCCATTACGTCACCGAGCGCTGGCTTGGCGGCATGCTCACGAATTTCAGCACGATCCGCAAGAGCGTTCGCAGACTTCAGCACATCGAGAAGATGGAGACCGACAATACCATCGAGAACATGACCAAGAAAGAGGGTCTGCGTCTCGGAAGGGAGAAGCAGAAGCTTGAAAAGACGCTTTCGGGCGTGCGCGACATGAACCGGCTTCCCGGAGCAATCTTTGTCGTGGACATAAAGAAGGAACACATCGCAATAAAAGAGGCCGAGAGACTCGGCATCCCGATCTTTGCGATGGTCGATACGAATTGCGATCCTGACCCAATAAACTACATTATCCCTTCGAATGACGACGCGGTGAAGGCCATCGAAGTCGTCACAACGGCCCTCACCGATGCATACATCGAGGGGAGCCAGCGTGCAAAAGAGTTGAAAGTGGAGGCTATGATGGAACAGTCGGCCGAAGCTGCTGGTCCCTCTGCCAAAGGAGAAAGAGAAAACTAAAGATGGAAATCACAGTTGAAATGGTAAAATCTCTCCGCGAGGTCACCGGCGCGGGAATGATGGAATGCAAGAAAGCACTACAGGAGTCAAACGGAGACATCGAACAGGCGAAGAAGATCCTTCGCGCGCGTGGCGCTCAGGTAGCCGAGAAACGTGCGGGCCGCGAGGCAAAGCAGGGAGTCGTCGAGTCGTATATTCACGCCGGGGGCAGGATCGGCGCCATGGTCGAGATTAATTGTGAAACCGATTTCGTGGCCCGAACTGATGAGTTCAAACAGCTTGCACGGGACATTGCCATGCAGATTGCAGCTATGAACCCGCTTGTGGTCAACAGGGAAGAAGTACCGCAAGAGCTCATCGAGAAGGAGCTCAAAGATTACCGAGAACAAGCCAAGACTGAAGGCAAGAGCGACGATGTGGTCGAGAAAGTGGCGGCGGGTCGCCTCGACAAGTACTATCAGGAGGTCGTTCTAACTGAACAGGCCTTCATTAAGGAACCGCAAAGAACCATAAAGGACCTCGTCATGGATATGACGGCGAAGACCGGAGAGAACGTTTCCATCAGGAGATTTCAAAGGTTCGAGCTTGGAGTTGATGGTACAAAGTGAAGAATACTGTCAACCAGCTGACATATTAAGGTACAGGCAGATTAGCCTTCTGGAGCTGCACTTGATTTATCCGCAAGTGCAGCTTTTTTTTAAGTTGTCACATCACACCGGAAAAAGGAGAGAGAGTGGACCTCAAGTATAGAAGGATATTACTCAAACTCAGCGGGGAATCGCTGATGGGTGACAAGGGTTACGGGATCGATCCGGTGGTGTTGGAGCACTTCTCGACTGAGATCGCAGCTGTTCACTCGCTCGGGGTTGAAGTCGGGATAGTAATTGGCGGAGGAAACATATACAGAGGGATTGCCGCGGCCGCTGATGGGATCGACAAGGTTGTGGGAGATCAAATGGGGATGCTCGCAACCGTCATAAATGCACTCGCATTGCAGAACATACTTGAGAGAGACGGGATTTACACCCGGTTGATGAGCGCAATATCGATGGAGGAAATGGCTGAACCCTATATCAGGCGCCGTGCGATTCGACATCTCGAAAAAGGGAGGGTGGTGATTTTCGGGGCCGGAACGGGCAACCCATATTTCACTACCGACACCGCCGCTGCACTGCGCGCTGTCGAAATCAAATCGGACGTCATCATTAAGGGAACCCGGGTCGACGGGATCTACGACTCTGATCCGGAAAAAAACCCGGCAGCGATCAGGTTTCCCGCAATATCGTACATGGATGTGCTGAAGAAGGATTTGAAAGTCATGGATCTCACAGCCATCACCCTCTGCAGAGAGAACAAGCTCCCCATTGTCGTCTTCAACATGACTGTCCCGGGCAACCTCAAGAGGATTGTGACCGGGGAAGAAGTCGGGTCGACTGTACAACCGTCGTAATCAATCGATCAATAATTCGGAGGAATTTATGCTGGATAAGATCATTCATGAGACAGAAGACAAAATGAAAAAAGCCGTCGAGTTCACAAGACAGGAACTCAGCAAGCTCCGCTCCGGAAAGGCTACGGTCGCCATACTGGACGATATCAAGATCGATTACTACGGTCAGAAGATGCCGATCGCACAGACGGCAACCATAAACACGCCGGATGCGCATCTCGTGACGGTGCAACCGTGGGACAAATCGATGCTCCCCGATATTGAGAAGGCCATCCTCGCCGCAAACATAGGGCTGACACCGGCCAACGATGGGACCGTAATAAGACTCGCGGTACCACCCCTGACTGAAGAACGAAGGAAGGAGCTGGTGAAGGTGGCGAAGAAATTCACGGAGGACGGCCGCGTCACAATCAGGAATATTCGAAGAGACTCCAATGAACATCTGAAGAAAGCGGAGAAGGATGAACATGTCTCGGAAGACGAGCGCAAGCGCGGCGAGATCGAGGTTCAGAAGTTGACAGATAAATACATCAAGCAGTTGGACGAGATCCTTGTCGGTAAAGAGAAGGAAATCATGGAGGTTTGATTCCCTTCATGGACAATTTCTGAGAATCAAAAGCGGCGTAGGCCGCTTTTTTTATCACCGCTGTCGGGTAGATTTGGCGGGATCTTCAGGATAGGTGAGACGCGGCTTCGCGAGTTCCGAGTCGTTCAACGGAATGCAGAATGGGAAGTCTGATGGTCACCGTCGTGCCGACTCCAAGTTCGCTCTGAACACTCACGGTCCCGCCATGTGCTTCGATAAGATATTTTGAAATCGAAAGGCCCAGTCCCGTTCCACGGTGACTGCCGTCGGAAGAGCGTGACTTATCCGCCCGGTAGAACCTGTCGAAGATATGCGGGAGGTCCTCCGCCGCAATGCCGACTCCTCTATCGATTATTTCAACCGTCGCGAAGTCCTTACCGGTAGTCTGCACAACACGGATTGTCGTGTTGTCGGTCGAATATTTGATCGCGTTGTCCAGCAGATTTATGAAGACGCTCAGCAACTTGTCCTCGTCTCCCGACAGGAATACTTCTTCACTTTCTTCGCTCGATTTATCGCGGACTTCAAAGTTGATGCTTATCGAACGCTGAGATGCGTAGCCGGAAGTCTTGGACACTGCATCGAGGAGAAGTTCGTCGAGCCTGATCGGGAGCCGCTGCATTTGGAGCTGCCCGCTCTCGAGCCTTGCGATTGTCAGGAGCTCGTCCACTATCTTGGTAATCCTTCTTATCTCTTCGACGGCGCTGCGGAGAGTATTTACATAATCCTCACTTGTCCGTGGATTGGATAGTGCCACCTCCATCTCTCCGAGCAAAATCGTCAAAGGAGTCTTTAACTCATGTGAAGCATCAGCAGTAAACTGCTTCTGAAGTCTGAAAGCTTCTTCGATCCTGTCGAACATCGCATTCAGTGTTTTCGAAAGGCGCGTTACTTCGTCATCCACTTTGCCGGCATCGAGACGCTTGTCCAGGTGCTCCGCGGATATCGACTGTGCGGTCCTGATTATTCTGTCGATCGGATCGAACGCTTTCTTGGCTATGAACAACCCGCCGAGCGCCGCGGCAAGGATGGTGAGAGGTACGGAGACAAACAGCAGAAGACGGAGTTCGAACATATTTTGGTCAAGAGGAAGCGTATCTGCCGCCACCTGCACGAGGTACCTCGGCATGAGATCTTCAAAAACAGGATAGGTGACCATTCGGAGCCGACCTCCACCAATGAGCGCCTTTGTAGTCCGCTCATCGAGCGTCTCGAAAACCTGATGATGACTCAATGCCAGGGCTAGAACTTGGGGAGTTATCGGCAGGCCGACATCCTTCAGGTTAGAAGACCTGATGATCACATCTCCGGTTATGGACACGACTTGCACGTACCTGTTTGTTCCAAGGTTTGGCTGGAGAGGCCGGCGAATTAGTCCGGAAATGATCTCTTGCTCAAGAAAACTATCTCCCTTGACCATGCCGACGATTGCAAGTGCATCGTTGCTGAGACTCAAATCGAAGTTCTGAGCGCTTTGCCTGGCGTAGAGATAGTACAATGCGCCTGAGAAGGCTGAGAGGGTCAGTCCAAAAATCACCACGAAGAGGAAGATTATCTTCGCTCTAATCGTTCTGAGCTTCATCTCTCAGTACGTATCCAGCTCCGACAACTGTATGCAGCAGCGGTTTGTCGAAGTCTCTGTCAATTTTCTTGCGAAGAAGTTTCACGTAGACGTCGATGACGTTCGATTCCATGTCGAAGCTGACATTCCAGACGTGCTGAGCGAGATTCGCCCGCGAGAGAATTTGTCCTTTGTTCCTCAGGAAATATTCGAGTAGGGCGAACTCTCTGCTCGTGAGGTGGATTTGTTTGCCGTCGCGCTCGACATCTCGAGTCACCGGGTCAAGCACAAGCTCGCCCACTTGGAGGACCGTCGATTTGTCCTGGCTCTTCCGTCTCAGCAGAGCACGGACCCTCGCAAGGAGTTCCTCAAAGTGGAACGGCTTTGTCAGGTAGTCATCCGCTCCCGAATCGAGTCCTCTGACCTTATCGTCGGTTTCGCCGAGAGCGGTTAGCATCAGAACCGGAGTATCGATTCTCTTTGCTCTGATTTTCTGACACGTCGTTATGCCATCTTGTTTCGGAAGAAGCACGTCAAGAATAATCGCATCGTAGTCGAATTGACATGCAAGTTTCTCACCTTCAAGACCGTCGAAAGTGGAATCGACAACGTATGATTGCTCTTCCAGTCCTTTCTTGATGAAAGAGGCTACCTTCTTCTCGTCTTCAATTACAAGTATCCGCATATTCAATCAACTCCATTTGAAAGGCATGTAAAGGGGAATTGTAAGCTTCGCGACTGCAATCTCAGAATGAGTTCTCATTTGCCGTTGAGCAGTGCCTCTATCACAGCGTCATGGATGATCGGTCTTACGATCGAGTCTTTTGGGTTGTTGCGTGTCGGACAAACGCGGTTAGTCAGAAGGATAACGAACAGCTTTCTGACCGGGTCGATCCATATCGAAGTTCCGGTGAAGCCAAGATGGCCGAAGGAAGTTGCCGAGAAATATCTGCCGGCGCTTGAATGTTCGGGCGACTTGGTGTCCCAGCCAAGCCCTCTTGTGCTGAGGCTCGATTGTTTTCGTGTGAAGAGAGCTATCGTCGAGTTCTTCAGGTATCTTCTGCCGTCATAGACGCCGCCGTTGAGAAGCATCTGGGCGTAAACAGCGAGGTCCTCGCTGGTCGAGAATAATCCCGCGTGGCCTGCGACCCCGCCGAGTGACCGTGCGTTCTCGTCATGGACCACACCCTGGAGCAGGCGCGCGGCGGCGGAATCGTATTCGGTGGCGGCACAATTATCCCACAGGTAGCTGGGTGGATCAAACATTGTATGCACCATTCCAAGTGGCTTGTAGAAGGTATCTTCCACATATTTATCGAGTGGGACGCCGGTGATCTTTTCGATTACTTTCCCCAGGACGATCATTCCGATATCTGAGTACACCATCTTTGTTCCGGTCTTGTAAACGAGTGGAGTTGCATACAAGCTGTCATACATCGCCTGGTGAGCCTCGGCGAAGTTGGCGCCAAATGAATCGGGGCAGACGAAGTCCTGAGGGTGTTTCAGGAGTCGCTGAAGCTGCTCCGGCGGAATTGCAGAAGTGTTCCAGAGATACTCCGGCGGGTCCGGGGGAAGCCCGGAATCATGGGCAAGCAAGTTCCGGATAGTAACTTGTCCCTTGCCGTTCCGTGCAAACTGAGGTATGTACTTCGCAACGGGCGCATCGAGGTCCAGTCTTCCATCCTCATAGAGCTTCATTGCGGCGAACGTCGTCGCAACAACTTTTGTGAGGGAGGCCAGGTCGTACATCGTGTTAAGCCGCACCCGCCGGGAAAATAGCGATGTGTCTAAAGTTCCGAAGGCTTTGTCATATGCAATCTTGCCGTCCTTTGCCACGAGGAGCTGGGCGCCCGGGAACGCGCTGTCCGCGATCCAGTAATTCATTATCGAATCGAGCCGGGCCAA
This sequence comes from uncultured Bacteroidota bacterium, assembly GCA_964603995.1. GTDB lineage: Bacteria > Bacteroidota > Ignavibacteria > Kryptoniales > JAKASW01 > JAKASW01. Next base: position 7,468 of record CAZRXH010000016.1, read on the forward strand.
ACGCTGCGGGTCGAAACCGGCATCTACCGGCGAGGAATGGCGAAGGCTGGTCTTGGGAAGATCCACTCCATCGCCGTAAGCCGCACAGTTTGGTATCGTTATCGGGAGTCTGCCGGTGACGTTTATCTCTCCGAATAGTGCCTCCACAGCTGCGGTGACCGCGTACTTCGCAGCACTGTAAGCGCACACATACGCGGGGACTATCGGCACGCTCCTCAGCAGATATGGATTGCCGAAGGAGATCATGACGCACGGCTTCTTGATGGCAATTACCTTGTTAAGAAATTCCTGGACAGGTGGAGTGAAGTCCACCGTCCCCTGTCTACTTCTCCATTGGATATATGAAGGAATCACGATGATGTCTGCCTGTTGGGCAAGCTTGTAGACATTGTCGAAGTCCAACTGGTTCGAGCTTGGATCGATTTCTGCATATACGACGTTGTCGCATCTCTGCGCCAATTCTTCCCTGAATTGTTCTCCGATATTGGGGTCGCCGTTGTCTGCCACGGTCAGGCAGAGTACCTGCTGCGACTGATGATATTGCAGGGGAAGAACGTTTCCTATGTTTCTCACGATGGTGATCGATTCGCGTGCAGCTTTCTTCGCGAGAAGTTCGTGACTTTCAGCTCCAACTATCCCACTTATGTTGTGGATGTCTATGAAGCGCGTTCTTTCCAGGCCGAGCTCGGATTTTATCGTGAGAATTTTTCTCACAGCTTTGTCCACGCGTGCGGAGTCGATCTCGCCGCGCTGTACTGCTCTGACGGTGGCGTTGATGGCGATCTCTTCGTCCGGTGGCATTAGAAGAATGTCTGCTCCGGCATTTACCGCCCGGATCGCTGCCTCTGCGGTGGAATATTTCTTTGTGACTCCGCCCATCGTCATGGCGTCTGTCACTATCAGGCCGCGGAATCCGAGAGAGTCACGAAGTATCCCTGTCGTGATCTTGCGTGATAAAGTCGCGGGTACGCCGGTTTCGTTCTGGAATTTTGGAAAGGAGATATGTGCGACCATGATTGACTTCACACCGGCAGCGATGTCGTCGCGGAACGGTACCAATTCCACAGTGTCGAGTCTGCCATAGTCATAATTGACGGTAGGAAGCAATGTGTGTGAATCGACCTCTGTATCCCCATGCCCGGGGAAGTGCTTCCCGGTTGCGACCACACCCGCATTCTGCACACCCTTGAGGAATGCCGTCGCGAGCCTTCCCACCAGGCGCGGATTTTCTCCGAACGATCTCACGTTGATGATTGGATTCTCAGGATTGTCGTTGACATCAGACACGGGGGCGTAGCATTGGAGCACGCCTACCGCGCGGGCCTCGTCGCCAATTGAACGTCCGATCTTGTACACAAGCGTCGAATCGCGCGTCGCGCCTAAAGCCATGTTGCTCGGGAAAGATATCCCGTCCTTCAACCGCATACCGAGGCCGTATTCATAGTCGGCGGAAAAAAGGAGTGGTACTCTTGAAATCTCCTGGAGTCTGTTCAGCAGCATCGCCTGCTCGTAAACGTTTCCCAGTGAAATCACAAATCCACCGACATGGAGGTCCTTCACGAGGTGGACCAGCCTTTCGTAAGAAGCGTCGCTGGTGCTTACGTAAGGAGCGTACGTGAAGGGCACAATCATCTGTGCCACTTTGTCGCGCAGCGACATTGACCGAAGAGTGCTATCGACCCATGCCGTGTCGGCATTCCACTGATAGCTGGATGTATCCGGCTCCTCGAGAATATCGGTTGACGAACCAGTCTGAAGAGCCGGAGCGACCGGGCGAGCGATCCGGAGTTCCTTAATTTGGTAATTTCCCGATGAACAAGACACGATGAGGAGGGACGCGAGAAACAGCGGTAGAGATCGGATCATTGTGAGCTTTCTATTTTGAGAGCGAGAAACGCGGCACCGACCGCGGAACTGTGCTCGGGCTTCAGGATTCTTATTTCGGGGAATTCTCTCCGGATGAGACGCCGGACCTCCCCCGAAAGGATATTTTCGGTCGAGAGTAGACCTCCGAGGAGTGCAAGAGGAAGAGGAGTACCGAGTTTCAGCAATACCGCGCGCACATGATTAACGAGATCTATTGCTGCATTCGCCGCGATTTCAAGTGCAACTTCATCCCCCTTTTCTGCCGCTTCGATAGCGATCGGTGCGAGGGAAGCGATATCGAGATTGTTCTGGTAAACCTCAGCTATCATGGATTGCTGGCTTTCGATGTGCTTACGGTCTTTCAGGATCTCAGACATTAAGGTTTTCACGCCGCGTCCATCCATTTCCCTGGCGACCGCCGACAAACAGGCACGGCCAATCGCGTAGCCGCTTCCTTCATCGCCGATGAAGCGCCCCCATCCGCCGACCCTGTGTATCCGCTCGTTTTCGTCCTTCGCGAAGAGAATCGATCCCGTACCCGAAATAAGAATCATGCCGGGTTTTCCGGAAAAGGCACCTTCGAGTGCGGCGATGGCATCGCTCCCGATCTGGACCGTGATGGTCGGGTACTCGTGCGTCCTGAGCTGATCGATGAAAGCATTGCGCATTCTGTCCGCGTCTCCGATTCTCCCCGCGCCAGTGAGGCCGAGATAAATCGTCTTGATCAGTGAGGAGTCAACTCCGACTTTTCTAAGGATGAGTTCCGTAATTGTCAGAATGTTCTCGGAAGCCTTCTGTGTCCCGATGATCTGGAAGTTCGAGGGCCCGCCAACCTCTTCGGCAATGATATTCCGATCCGAGCCGACGGCCACACAAGTTGTCTTTGTTGCTCCGCCGTCAAAACCGAGAAAGAGGGAATCAATCATTTAGGAGAAAATATCCTGTATGTTGTTCAAAATCAATTTGCATTCGGAGACTGAACTTCTTCATGAAGTTGATGCTTTCATGGAACTTCACGATATTCAATCTGTGCTCGAACCAATTTGGATCCGAGGTTTGGGTGCCTCATCCGTCAAGCTGTGAGATGAATATTGTAGGAGGAAGGAGTTCAGTGATGAGTGTGCCGGAGAAGATTTGGAGTCTCATAGTAGAAATGTCGGCAGGGGGTGAGTGATGGGCAGCCGGGTTAACTTGGAAATTCGAGACCGGGTAGCTTACCTGACGATGAACCGTCCCGAGAAACGGAACGCGATAGACGACATTTCCGTGTCAGAATTGACCGAATATTTCAGACAAATGGATGCTGACGATGCCATACGCGCAATCGTGTTTCGCGGTGCCGGCAGTGCATTCTCGGCCGGTGCTGACCTGGAGTATCTGCAGAGACTTTCTCGGAATTCTTCTGCGGCGAATTTTGAAGACTCGTGCTCCCTCAAGGATCTTCTTCTTCAGGTTTACCGGAGCAGGAAACTCACGTGTGCGGTAGTCCGGGGAGCGGCGCTGGCGGGAGCTTTCGGCCTCACGCTTGCGTGCGACATTATTATCGCATCTGAGAAGGCGAAGTTTGGCTTCACAGAAGTCAAGATCGGATTTGTTCCGGCGATTGTGTCTAACTTTGCCTTGAGGAAACTGCGAGAATCTGATGTGAGAGAGCTTGTTCTGACAGGGAAGATAGTCGATGCATCTGCAGCCCTTCGCTTCGGACTATTCTCTCAGATCGTGCCGGATAGCGAAATCGAATCTTACGCGAGTCAGTTCCTCAAAGACTTCGTGTCAGGAACAAGCCCTAGAGCGGTCGCCCTTACCAAGGAGATTCTCTCTGAGATCAGAGAAATGCATCTCGATGAGGCAATGAAATACAGCACTGCCATGAACGTCGTGGCAAGATCTACGGATGATTTCAGGAAGGGCGTCAGGTCTTTTTTGAATAAAGAAAAATTGGAGTGGTAATAGTGGATATCAAGCGCAGTATTAGAACCGTACCCGATTTTCCCAAGAAAGGAATAATGTTCCGTGACATAACGACGCTATTGAAGGACAAGGAAGCTTTCAATTATGTCGTCGACAAGTTCTATGAGCATTATAAAGGCAAGAATATCGATAAGGTTGTGTCTGTTGAGTCGCGTGGCTTCATCTTCGGCAGCGTGCTCGCATACAAGCTGGGAGCAGGTTTCGTTCCGATTCGGAAGCCAGGCAAGCTGCCGGCGGATGTGGTTACGCAGGAATACCAGCTTGAGTACGGCACGGATTCGATGGAGATACACAAGGACGCCATCAATCCCGGAGACCGGGTTCTTGTCCACGACGATCTTCTGGCGACGGGCGGAACGGTGGCCGCTGCCTGCAAACTCATCGAGCGTTTGCAGGGGAAGGTTGAAGGCATCTGCTTCCTCATCGAGCTGACTCCGTTGAATGGTCGCAAAGCCATTCCCGGCAAGGATGTTTTCTCGTTGATCGAGTACAACACAGACTAGATAGTCTTGCTGCGCGGTGAGATCGGCGCGGCCTGACTCTTCGACACCACGGTTCGATTCGTATCCGATTCCACGAAATCTTTTGTCTCCTCATGCGGGAGATTGGCCGGGTGAATATGGCAGGATGGAAAGGGAGTCCCCACGCGATGATACACGAACAACTCAACGAGATCCTGGGGAAGGAGCTGGAAAGGGGAATCAAGCTGAAACAGATCAAGAAGATCGATGTTCTGCGCGCAGGGCAAATATTCAACCACATGGTGTATGCCTATCACATGAATAATCTCTTCTATGAACATGATGAAGAGATGAAAAAGGAAGCCGTGGGGTTTCTCGTGTCCGTGTTCTTTGACGGCATTGGAATGGAAGGTAAGACGAGATGAGGAAGAAATACATTGCGTTGAGCATTCTTGGTGGAGCCGTGATCCTTTACCTGCTTTGCCGAGCGGTCTTCGTCCATAAGAAGGTGAATGTCACCGAGGTGCAGAAAGGGAACCTGGTAACCGTTGTTTATACCACGGGCAATGTCGGCGCAGATTCGACCGCGACGCTCCGTGATTCCGATGGCATCTTCGAGCGCGAGTGCAATAAGGACGGACAGGCTAATAATGGGAAAAAGTCCGGTGCATTTCATTGTGGCATCCTTGTTCGCGGTTGTCGTCAGCCTCGTGGCGGCGGTCGGTCCCTCGCGCAACGCCGCCAAGGTCAATCCGGTAGAGATCCTTCGTGGTGAAAGATGATGGAAGACGTAATAATCAGACTGCAGCATGTTCGGAAGGAACTCGCAATCAAGAACGGCGCTGAGGAAATTGTAACAACGATTCTTCCCAACATCAGCTTTGAAATCAAGCGCGGCGAGTTTGCCGCGATCACCGGCCCAAGCGGGTCCGGGAAAACGACGCTCCTTTATCTGATGGGCGGCCTCGACAAGCCAAATTCAGGGAGTGTATTCCTCGATAACGATGAGATCAGCGCAATGACCGAGGAGGATCTCGCCGAGATGAGAAATGCGAAGCTCGGATTCGTTTATCAGTTTCACTTCCTTCTTCCTGAATTCAGCGCTGTAGAGAACGTGATGATGCCGATGCTTGCGAGGGGCCGGTTCTCTGTAAACGAAGCGAAGAAACGCGCGGCGGAGCTTCTTTCCCGGCTGGGAATGTCGGATAAAATTCATAACAAACCGAAAGCTCAGCTGAGTTCGGGCTTCCAAGAGAGGTCGGATTCGGAAAATACGAGCGAAGTTTTTAATTTCGTTGTACAGATCGTCGCCGCACGATCCGTGGATTTGCTCAAACCGATTGACAAACTCAACTTCAGAAGAGAGAGAAAAATGGAAAGAGTAATCACTAAGACCGATTACAAGAATCTGAAACTTTTTCAGCGTGGGAAAGTACGCGATATATACGATTTGAACGACTCACTTCTGTTTGTGGTCTCTGACAGGGTCAGTGCTTTTGATGTCATACTGCCGAACGGAATTCCGTTCAAGGGAAAAGTGTTGAACCAGATTTCCAATTTCTGGTTTGACTTCACGAGAAATATTGTCAGGAACCATGTCGTTGCGACCGACGTAAAAGATTATCCACCGGAGTGCAAACCATACGCTGATGAACTCGCCGGGCGGAGCGTGGTTGGAAAAAAGACGAAACCGCTTCCTGTGGAGTGCATCGTTCGCGGTTACATTACAGGCACCGGGTGGAACGATTACAGGAGGACCGGAGCAATCTGCGGAATCAACCTGCCGAAGGGACTCCGGGAATCGGAGAGACTTCCCGAACCGATATTCACGCCGTCCACAAAAGCCGAGATCGGCGTCCACGACGAGAACATAAGCTTCGAGCAAGTGGTGAAGCTCATCGGCAGGGAGCTTGCCGAGAAGATACGTGATTATACCGTTGCGGTCTACAAGGCGGCGGCCGCATACGCTGAAGGAAGGGGAATTATCATTGCCGATACCAAGCTGGAATTCGGTCTAGACGAAAATGGAGAAGTCATCCTAATCGACGAAGTGCTCACTCCCGACTCTTCAAGATTCTGGGATAAGTCCAAATATGAAGTGGGAAAATCGCAGCCGAGCTTTGACAAACAGTTTGTCCGAGATTACCTTCTGTCAATAAACTTTGACAAGAAACCACCGGCTCCGAACTTACCTGATGAAATTGTGCAGGAGACGAGCAAGAAATATCTCCAGGCTTTGAAATTGCTGGCCGGTATAGAGCTCGCATAGTCTGTCGAAGGAATAGGAGCGGCAAAACTTCCATAGAAATTGCCATGTCCTGCTCAAACCGTATTATCGACTCTTATCCGGATGGAGCTGCCGATATGCGGCTCAAGTCCCGGCAACGGCGGATGACTTTGCCCTCGTCATGGATTCGCGCTCAGGAATTAAGAAGGGAGAGCGCAGCTTCTTCCGCTGCCTCCGACTTCGTTTCAAGCATGCACTTGAAATGCCCTTTCGGACATGACTCAAGTCCTATGTGGGAGCACGGGCGGCAGCTCAGTCCTCCAACTTCGAGGACTCTATGCTTAATGCCGTAGGGGAAGAACCCGAATTCCCTGACGCTCGATCCAAATATCGCCACTACTTTCTTCCCGAGCGCGTTCGCGGCGTGCATCAGGTATGAGTCGTTGGTCACTACTACCGATGCCTGTTCCAGCATGGCGGTGCTTTCGATGAGTGAGAGTGTGCCGCAGAAGTTGACGATGTCAGTCCCGTCTTGAATCTTGCGGCACATGTCAACATCGTCGTGACCACCCAGAAGTACAACGCGACACGCCTTTTGCAGCTTGTTTGCCAGGTTTTTCCAGTACTCCACCGGCCAGCGTTTTGTGAAGTGTCTTGCTCCGGGGCAGAGAAAAACCGAATGCCGGTCATCGGAGCCTGTCGAATGCCACATCATGTAAGCTTTTTCGACAGCTTCTGACGGAATAAATATCTCGGGCCTTGGCACTGTCGATATGGACTTGTCGTATGTCTGGGCATATTTCAGCGCCACGGGGCGGATGCGTGAGAAAAGATTGATCTTCGTTTTCACGAGCAGCGTGCGCCTGAAAATATCTTTGCTGATAACGCGAACCTCCGGAGCCGTGCCTCTTCTGAGGTAGATGCTTCTGAAGTTGTTGTGGAGGTCGAGCGTGATGCCGAACTTTTCGCGGACCAGATCTTGCCGCATCCGTTCCAGCCGGTGGGCGTCAGCGCCGTCTTGAACTAAGTGGATCCTGCTTATGTTAGGATTCAAGCGAACAAGATCCGCAAATTGCTCCTTGACGACGAAATGTATTTCAGCATCGGGTTCTCTCTCTTTCAACAGCTTTAAAAGTGGGGAAGTCAGAAGCACATCGCCGGCCGAACTCAGCCTTATCAGGAGCTTTTTTGACGCTTGCATTGTTAGAAATTATGAATTCGAGGATGCACTTCCAATTATATCCTCGCAGCGTAAAGAGATTCTGGTTTGTATTTTGGAGAGTGCGCAGATAAATTCTCAGCAGAAAGAAGAGGAATGCAATGAAGCAACTGCCGCGTACAATCGGTGAGCTAAGAAAGAGCGGCTACAAAGTCCTTCCTGTCAAAGATGAGATGAGAAAGAACCTTATTTCAAAGCTCAACAGGAATGAACCACTCTTTCCAGGGATAATCGGTTACGACAAAACAGTTATCCCATTGATAGTGAACGCGATTCTTGCCAAACACGACATGATACTCCTTGGACTCCGCGGTCAGGCGAAGACAAGAATTGCAAGAAGCCTCATTAAACTCCTTGACGAACAAGTCCCAATTGTGAAGGGATGCGAAATCAACGACAATCCATATAGACCTGTCTGCAAACGCTGCACCGACCTGGTCTCAGAACACGGCGACGAGGTGGAGGTTGACTGGCTCACGGCGGAACAGCGTTACGGCGAAAAGCTCGCCACTCCTGACGTGACGATTGCCGACCTTATCGGCGATATCGATCCGATCAAGGCGGCGGTTCAGAAACTCCACTACTCTCATGAAGGCGCAATTCATTTTGGTATAATTCCTCGCACCAACCGTGGTGTCTTCACGATAAATGAGCTTCCCGATCTGCAGCCGAGGATACAAGTTGGCCTGTTCAATATCATGGAAGAGAAGGACATCCAGATTCGCGGCTTCAACGTCCGGATTCCCTTGGATGTCATGATGGTATTCACTGCAAATCCCGAAGACTATACGAACCGTGGGAACATCATTACTCCGCTGAAGGACAGGATCGACTCTCAGATACTCACACACTATCCACGTTCGATTGAGGAAGCCATGAAGATAACCGATCAGGAGGCGTGGCTCCTTAGAGACAGTGGGCGTGAAGTACTCATACCGCATTACTTGAAGGAAATTGTGGAAGAGATAGCGTTCCAGGCGCGCGGGAGCGAGTTCGTAGATCAGAAAAGTGGCGTCAGCGTCAGGATGACGATATCGGTGATGGAGAACCTGATAAGCAGCGCGGAACGAAGATCGATAATCAACAAGGAGAAAATGATAGTTCCGCGCATTTGCGATCTCCAGCAGGTCCTGCCCGGCATGACGGGCAAGCTCGAACTGGTTTTTGAAGGAGAGCAGGAAGGCTCCGTTAAAGTGAGCCGTGCACTGATTGGGAAGGCAGTGAGAGAAACATTCAAGAAATATTTTCCCGATCCGCTTCAGAAGAAAATGCGGGCCCAGCAGGGCGAGGAACCGAAGATTCGAGATGAATACACGCCGATAATATCCTGGTTCGAGTCGGGAAACAAGATCGAGGTCGCGGACGATATGGCCTTCGATGACTACTATTCAGAGCTGAACAAAGTCGCGAGTCTCAGAGATGTCGTGAAGAAGCACATGAAGATCGAAGAGTCGAAGAAATATGAGCTCGCCACTTCCATGGAATTTGTGCTCGACGGGCTTCACCAGTTTTCAAGGATTGCAAAGGAAGACGCAGATAACGTCGTTTCGTATAAGGACCTTGTCGGGAGTATTTTCCCTCCGAAGGGAAGGTACGAGGAGGACTGAGATTGTCCCACACGTCATCGTTGATCATAGAAAAATTCGAAGATGGCCCCGTCTGGACGATAGGTTATCTTGTGTATGATGCTGCTGCCAAAGAAGGTCTCGTGATAGACGTGCCGATGTGGTCAGGCGAGAAGATTTACCGAAGAGTGAGGGAGCTTGGGTTGTCGATAAAATACATCGTCGCGACACACGGTCATTGGGATCACATGGGTGAAATGAGGAAACTGAAGCTGTTGACCGGGGCCCGCGTCTGCGGAAATCAGGCAGATGAATGGATGATGCGCAACCCAAACCGCATGGTGATTCCGCCGCCGGAGAAGATTGAGCCGGTTGAGCTTGATGCGTCGCTTGCCGACGGTGATATGCTCACTGTGGCCGGTATGAGTTTCAAGACTATCCATACTCCAGGCCATTCAGCGGGTTCGATTTGCCTTTACAACGAGGATGAGAAGGTCTTGTTCACCGGGGACACGCTGTTCGCAGGATCCATTGGAAGAGTTGACTTGCCGACCGGAGCGATGGAAGAGATCTCGAGGAGCATACAGTCGAGAATAATGGCGCTGCCTGAAGATGTGAAAATCTATCCGGGGCATGGCCCTGACAGCACGCTTAGGAGAGAAAGAACGGAGAACCAGTTCGTTCAGATGATAATTGCCGAGAAATAAGGAAAACAGTGACGCACTGATGACACGGAATAGACGGAATCGCACTGATTGTTTTATTTGCCACTTTTGTCTATTCGAATCCCTGATCTACGGTTTATCCGCATCACGTGAAGATGGCGCACAATGTTGAGGTGAGCGATGAGATTCAGATACTCTAAGTGGACAGAAAACTCTATGACCGACGAGCAGCGCCTGCAAAGCCTGGTCTCGTTATTCAGCTATCTGATGTTGCAGACGAGTGGCGACGCCGAAGAGGCATTAGAATGGATGCGACAACTCGGGCAAGAGTATGATCTGTTCGACGAAAACATGACGCTCGACGAATTTATCGAGAAGTTGAAGGATCTCGGATATATTGACGACGCGAAGGATGTAATCGTCCTGACTTCCAAAGGTGTACAGCGTATCAGAGAGGATGCGCTGCGCGAAGTGTTTTCGAATCTGAAGAAGAGTCCTGAAGGCTCGCACGAATCGCCACATACCGGGCAGGGGGTGGACCGGCTCAGCGAAACCAAGAAATATACTTTCGGCGATCTGCCGACGAATATCGATCTCACCTCGACAATCACCAACGCTCTGCGGCATGACAGTATTGAGGAGTTCCAGCTGGAGGAAGATGACATCGAGGTCTACGAAACGGAACACATGACGAGTTGCGCTACAGTGGTGCTTCTGGATATCAGTCACTCGATGATACTTTATGGTGAAGACCGGATAACGCCGGCAAAGCAAGTATCACTCGCCCTTGCCGAGCTCATCAGGACAAAGTTTCCCAAGGATCACATGAACATCGTTGTGTTCGGCGATGACGCCAAGGAGATAACGCTGGCAGAGCTCCCGTTCGTGACCGTCGGGCCGTATCACACAAACACACTTGCAGCACTGCGACTCGCGAGGAGCATACTCCGCCGGAAAGGGAATGTTAATAAGCAGGTTTTCCTTGTCACCGATGGAAAACCTTCCGCTATATTCGACGACTCCGGAAGGCTCTACAGGAATTCCTTTGGCCTCGACCCGAGAATTGTGAACAAGACTCTCGACGAGGCTGTTGCGTGCCGGAGAGAGAAGATAGTCATAAGTACTTTCATGGTGGCGAGAGATCCGTATCTGATAAACTTCGTCGAGGAGCTGACGCAGGCTAACAAAGGAAGAGCATACTACTCGTCTTTGAACAAACTGGGGGAATATATCTTCGTCGACTACATCCGCAACAGGAGGAAGAAGTTCAACAGCTCGCTGCCGTGAGGCGACTCGGCGCTTTTTCCATCAGAGTCCTGGCGATCTACGACTCAATTTCCAAGTCAAACTCTGAGAAATTACTTTTCCCGGAGTCTTGAATCCGTTATATTGAGTAACCACGGGGCGTGGCTCAGCCCGGTTAGAGCGCTTGGTTCGGGACCAAGAGGTCGTGGGTTCGAATCCCACCGCCCCGACAAATGATGTATAAGTTGTACATCATCGGAAGCAGGAAAACGGGTAAGCACTGTTCAGGGAGCACCGAGGATTTGGAGAATCGTTTGAGGGGACACAATTCCGGTGAGACCAGGTAGATTAAGCATGGTGCTCCATAAATCCAGAGTGCCTGCTTTGACTTTTCGTAATTGAGTCTTGATATTGTGTCATGTATCTCAAGGTCAAAGTCCATCCCAACTCTAAGAAGAATGAGGTCTGCCAAAAAGGCGAAGATAGCTTTGAGGTTTTCGTCAGGGCGAAACCGGTTGATGGGAAGGCGAACGACGCAGTGCTTGACTTGCTCAGTGAGTATCTGGAGATTCCAAGATCGAAAGTCCGCCTATTGAGGGGTGCGGCAACGCACAACAAGATTGTGGAAAGAATGGATTGACCGGACAGGTCGGCATGACTTGTCTGAGGGTAGCTGGAAGAATCGTCTCCCCGGAGGGAGGACAACGGCGTAATGGCTTGAGCGACACGCGGCTAAGGGTGTTCCACGTTATTCGAGTTGTGAATTGTGTAACAATCAGACTAAATTAATCCATGAAACAGAGAGCCGCCCGGATCATTTCCTATATCCTTATGCCGACGACCTTCGCGCTTTTTGCGTTTCTGCTCCTGACTTTTTCGACGCGTCAGAACGCCGACAGAACGACAATCGCGATTATCTCTGTTGTGTTCGGGGCAGTGCTCCCTTTTCTTTATCTCTTGCTGCTGCTCCGCAAAGAGAAAGTTTCGCGAATCGACGTTCCAATCCGTGAGCAAAGAACAATTCCATACATAGTTTCAGTCCTGATCTACTTCCTCGGATTCCTGACGCTCTTTGCGGCAGGCGCTTCCGTTACAGTTTACGCCCTCATGTTTTGTTACGCGACCAATACGCTCATCGTGTCCTTGATAAATACGCGATGGAAAATAAGTGCGCACGCGATGGGAGCATCCGGGCCTCTGACTGCGCTTGCCGCGACCTTTGGCCGGGACGTGCTTCCTTTGTTTCTGATCGTGGTAGTTGTAGCTTGGGCGAGAATCGAGATCAGAGCGCATACGAAGGCACAGGTCACTGCCGGGGCACTCCTGGGAATACTTCTCACCGCAGTTCAGATAGAAGTTCTGTACAAAGTCGCGGGGCTACGTGGTGGATAAAAAAGAAATAGTCGGAATTCTTGAAGAAATTTCCTCTCTCCTTGAATTGAAAGGGGAGGATAAATTTAAGGTAAGCGCATACTCCCGGGCAGCGCGATCAATCTCGCAGACTACCTCCAACGTTGTGAGCTTGATCGAAAAGGGCGAAGCCAGGAAGATACCGGGTGTGGGAGAGGCACTTTCAAAGAAACTTACCGAGCTGGTCGAGACCGGCAAGCTTACATTTCTCGAAGAGCTTCGAAGCTCTCTGCCTAAAGGGTTGCCGGACTTGTTCAAGATTCAAGGACTCGGACCGAGCAAGATACGTACACTGTACGAGAAGCTGGACATAAAATCCATTGCAGAGCTGGAGTACGCGTGCGGCGAGAACCGGCTTGTCACACTCAAGGGTTTCGGCCAGAAGACTCAGGATAAGGTCCTTTCCGCCATTCAACAGCTCAAGGTTAACAGCGAGTATTACCTTCTGGACGTCGTGCACGAGACGGCAACGAACATCGCCAACATGCTGGAGAAGCTTTCGGGGGTCGAACGCTATCAGTTCACCGGCAGCTATCGGCGAAGACGGGAGATCATTCGTGACATCGACTGCGTGATCAAGTTCAGGTCAGGTGAAAGAGATAAGCTCTTTGCTGCACTGGGGAAGCTGAATGGTGTCAAGGAGGTAAAGGACGTCCAGAGCGATCTCGTCTCGCTGGTCTGGGAGAATGGCGTCCCTGTAGAGTTCATAATTGTGAACAAAGCAGAATATCCATTTGCGGTTCTTCACTCGAGCGGGAGCAAAGAATTCTTCGCGAGCATGAAGGAATATGCTTCCTCGCGCGGCTACACCCTCGGCATGCGTGAACTGAAAAGAGGACGCGACAAAGTGTTCTTCGAATCGGAGGAGGAAATCTTCGGTGAGATCGGCCTGCAGTATGTGCCTCCGGAACTCCGCGAAGCTCGAGACGCCGTCGCTTCGGCAGCAAAAGGTGAAATACCGGAACTTGTTAAGGAGGAGGATATCCTCGGGATCTTCCACGTTCACACGGATTGGAGCGATGGGGCCGACTCGCTTGAGGACATGATTGCTGCTGCGCAAAAACTTGGACTTCAGTATTTCGGTTTGAGTGACCACAGCAAGACAGCTTTCTATGCCAACGGGCTGGATGAAAAAAGACTGAAGGAACAAGGGCACATTGTTGATGAGGTGAATGCCGGACTGAAGGACTTCCACGTTTTCAAAGGAAGCGAAGTGGACATACTTGCCGACGGCAAACTTGACTTCAGCGACGCGGTTCTCAAAGGATTGGACTTCTCGGTAGGCTCTGTTCACAGCAAGCTCAACATGAAGAAAGACGAGGCGACCAAGCGGCTGACTACTGCATTGAAGAATGCACGGATGACATTCCTGGGACACATGACAGGACGTCTTCTGCTTGGGCGGAGCGGATACGAGCTCGACATGGACGAAATAATCAAGACCGCTGCACGTAACAAGAAGGTCATCGAGATAAATTCCAACCCCCATCGCTTGGACATCGATTGGAGGTATATAAAGAAAGCTAAGGAAGCAGGGGTGAAGTTCTCGATTAACCCTGACGCTCATTCGAAAGCCGGCCTGTCGGACTACCTCTACGGCGTATCGATTGCGCGCAAAGGTTGGTTGACCAAAGATGATTTGCTGAACTCGATGAATGTGGAACAAGTGAAGAAGTTTCTTAGAAGTGCCAAAGGTTAGGTTTGTCCCACTGGACAGGGTCGTTGAAATCAGGAAGGGGGAGACTCTGTTCAAAGCCGCCCGCGTGAACGGGATTCCTCTCGGCAGTTCGTGTCGGGGAGATTGTGTGTGCGGCTGGTGCAAAGTGGAAATCGTGGATGGCATGGAGAACCTCTCTCAACCTGAAGCGTGCGAAAAGAAGCTGATGAAAACAGGAAACTATGGGAAGCACGAGAGAGTCGCCTGCAATACCCGAGTATTCGGAGATGTTAGCATCACCACCGGATACTGGTAGGGACAGGAATTTTGAATTCAGAATTGAGAATTGCCTGAAATGAGATACGTAAGACACATATTCATCTGCACGAACAGAAGAAAGGACGACGACCCGAAAGGGTCCTGCGCACAAAAGGGGAGCGAGGAGATCAGGGATCTTTTCAAGAAAGAGCTCCACGCCAGAGGCTTGAAAGCGAAGGTGCGGGCGAATAAATCCGGATGTTTAGATGTCTGCGAACACGGCCCGAATGTCGTGATCTACCCTGAAGGTGTCTGGTATAGTCGCGTTTCAAGGGACGACGTCGTCGAGATAATAGAGAAGCACATTGTCGGTGGACAAGTTGTCGAGCGATTGCTGCTGAATGACCCCAGGTACGAACCGGAAGGAATGTCGTACTCCCCGCTCAGCAAGGAAAACGCAAAGATACCTTCGAAGTGAATCCCACTGAAGTGGATTGCGTTGATTCTATTTTCTCCTTAAGATAGGATCGAAGGGCAAGTTCGTGCACTCACCGGAAGCCCGAGAATCGTGCAACACTAAAAAGGGGGATGTATGGCGCGACTTCTCAAACTATCGTTCCTTTGTGCTGCCGTCGCGGCGGCAATGATTGAATTCGGCTGCAGCAATTCGGTATCGCCCAGCGATACTCAGAAACAGCTGAATCTAACCGCGACCGAAGCGAGAGTCGCGTCGGCAAGTGGTTCATTTGCCCTCGACCTCTTTGGAAAAGTCGCGGATCAGGAGCGGGGCAAAAACTTCTTCATTTCTCCGCTAAGCGTGTCGATGGCGCTGGCGATGACATTGAACGGCGCGAGCGGTCAGACTTATCAAGACATGCAGAGGACGCTCAAGTTTGAAGGGCTTTCGAATGATGAGATCAACCAGTCGTATCGGAATCTCATTTCTCTTTTCGGCGGTCTCGACCCGAGCGTTAAGTTCACAATCGCAAATTCCATATGGTACAGAAACACTTTCGCGGTTTCCGATACGTTCCTTGGTGTCAACAAAGACTATTTCGATGCCGAGGTGAAGCCTCTTGATTTTGACGATCCGGGCGCAGCTGACATTATTAATTCTTGGATAAGCGGCAAGACAAACGAGAAAATTTCTAAAGTCCTGGATCCTCCCATCGATCCTGCTGTTGTGATGTATTTGATTGACGCGCTGTATTTCAACGGGACATGGCGATATGCTTTCGACAAGAATCAGACGAAGCCTCTGCCGTTCTATCTGACAGACGGCACAGCGAAGAGCGTGCCGACCATGACGGTCCATGATACTCTGAAATACTTCAGCAACGACAACGTCAGCGTCGTCGAGCTTCCTTATGGTGAAGGCGACTACAGCATGTTAATCCTGCTTCCCGCCTCGACATCGTCGCTGGATAATCTGACGAATGTGCTGGCGAAAGGAACATATGAGACAATTCTGGCCGGACTCCACGAGGCCGACGTTCAGGTCACGATGCCGAAATTCACTGTCAAGTATGATACTTTGCTGAATGATCCCCTGACATCTCTTGGAATGGGAATTGCGTTTACGCCGAGCGCTGATTTCCGTCGTATGAAGGCCGCATCTTGTCCCGACATGCTATACATATCGCGAGTGATTCACAGTACTTACATCGATGTCAATGAAGAAGGAACAGAGGCGGCGGCCGTGACCGTGGTTGAGATCCTGAGGTCTTCCGTCGAGGGTCCTGATGGCGGCCCGATTTTCTTCAGAGTGAATCGGCCATTTGCGTTCCTGATAAAAGAGAACCACGCAAACACTATCATGTTCATGGGGGCGGTTGTGGACCCGAGTGCCCAAGCTTCAGGTTGAGTGCAAACCTCACACGAAATGCCGTTTGAGTGACGATTACCTTCGTGCAGTATCGATGGTCCTTTGACATCCGCTCCCGGGATCCTTGGTTCCATTGTCTTTCCAATCCCTGCAGGCAGTACGGCTTAGTTTGCCTAAGCACTCCCGGTTAGCTAAATTGACATGCACGAACAGCACTTGATGAATTGAAGAATACAGAAGCTTCCACCAGAGGAAATTCAAAGCCGGGAAATCAATCGGAAAAATCGCGTGCGCGAAAAGTGTTCTCCTTGCTTGCGGGGGAATATCCGGACGCAAAGGCAGCGCTCAACTTCAGTTCTCCTTTTGAGCTTCTTATTGCCACAATCCTGTCGGCTCAGTGCACCGACGCGCGCGTGAACATGGTGACTCCCGGTCTCTTCAGGAAATATCCGACGCCGGCAGACTTCGCGAACGCGAACCCGGCTGCGCTTGAACAGGATATTAGATCCACGGGCTTCTATCGTCAGAAGACGAAGTCGGTGATTAACTGCGGTCGGTCGGTTGTTGAGAAGTTCGGAGGGAGCGTACCCCGTACGATGGATGAGTTGCTGACACTGGACGGCGTGGGCAGGAAGACCGCGAACGTGCTCCTCGGAAATGCTTTTGGCGTCCCGGGGATTGCGGTCGATACGCACGTAGGCAGGCTGGCACAGAGACTCGGATTTACGAGGGAAGACGATCCGACGAAAATAGAATTCGATCTGATGGGTCTGTTTCCGAGGGGGAACTGGACGAAGCTTTGCCACCTATTGATGTCTCATGGAAGGAGAGTGTGTGTCGCGCGTTTGCCGAAATGTGAGATATGTCGCGTGAACCACCTGTGCCCATCAGCATTCACGTTCTCCCGAAAAGGTGATTCAAAAAAAAGAAAAGGAAAGTAGATTGAAAATAAGAGTAGCACATAGTCCTGATTCAGACGACGCGTTTATGTTTTATGCGTTGGCGAACAACAAATTCGGCACCGGTGATTTGGAGTTCGAAAATATCCTGAGCGACATTGAGACACTGAACCAGAAGGCGATGAAGGGTGAATATGAAGTCAGCGCCGTTTCGATTCACGCTTATCCGTATATCGCGGACAAGTATCAGATGTTGAGCAGCGGGGCAAGCATGGGTGATGGCTATGGGCCGATGCTCGTCAGCACAAAGCCGTACAAAGTAGATGATATAAACAACCTGAAGATCGCGATCCCGGGGAAAAAGACATCCGCTTTCCTGGCGCTGAGTATTTTTGCGGGAACGTTCGAATATGAAGTCGTCCCTTTCGACCAGATAATCGATAAAGTCTTGTCGGGTGAATTTGAAGCCGGGCTGATTATTCACGAGGGACAGCTGACATACGAGTCCAGCGGTCTCAACAGTATCGTTGACCTCGGAGTCTGGTTTAAGAACAAGTTCAAGCTCCCGCTTCCGCTTGGAGGAAACGTGGTTCGCCGGGACCTGCCGGAAGATGTTAAAAAGGGAATCGCATACTACCTCAAGAAAAGCATTGCTTACTCGCTGGAGCACCGAGAGGAGGCATTGGAATATGCCCTCGGCTTCGCGCGCGGCATGAACACTAATCTTGCTGATAGGTTTGTCGGGATGTACGTCAACGACTGGACTCTCGACTACGGCAAGAAAGGGAAGGAAGCTATCCAACTCTTTCTCGACATGGCATTCGAGCGGGCTCTTTTGCCGGTGAGATGCGTGGCGGAGTTTATCGAGACCCCGGAAAAGATCTGAGACTGAAATGGAACTGCAAGATCCCGTCGGACCTATCACGGCAGAATATTCATCCGACGAAATAAGGCTGACAATCGGCGCTCGTGTTGCACTTTTCATTATGGTAGTCGGCGGTATATTCTATCTGGGGGGGTCGGCGGCTCGCGCGATCATTGGAAACGATCTGGTGGAAATCGGAACACTGAAATTCAGGCAGGATATCCCGTTCGATGCCGAAAAAGAGATCTACAATCTTCTCGCCCGAACATCCCTGCTCATAGTGTTCGGCTACCTGATGACGCTGGTCGGACTGATTACCTTTGTCTACAAATCCAGAATAAAGATGAAGAGTCATCCGAATATAATGATGGCGATAATTCTGTTTGCCTTGTTTATTCCGGTGGAGTTCTATACCTCGTATCTGGATCTGAGATTTTTTGCTTCATTCGTTGACTTTCAGCTGCAATTATTTCTCGGAGCGGACCCCGGTCCATTGCGCGATGAGATGCGCAAGCTCTTCGTCGAGCGGGTGAGCGGGCTCGGAGGGCTTTCTGTCATTGCCCTCCTTTCTTACTACAGCGCGATCGGTGCGTTGGTATTCCGCCCCATCAAACAGAAAAAAAACAGAAAAGCGATTTTAGAAAATGCCGAGACTGAAAACAGAGGCGTTGATAGCCGAGCTTGAAGAAGCCGCCTCCCAACTTGGACTGAAGGTGATCTACGAGAAGGGGGATTTTGGCGGCGGCTACTGCATACTGAAGGAAGAGAAACTCATAGTTGTCAACAAGCGCTTCGACCAGAAACACAGGGCATCGACACTCGCCAGAAGTCTGTCTGAGGTCGGAATCGAAAATCTCTTTCTGAAACCTGCCGTCCGCGAGTTCATCGAGGAACAAATGGAGACAAACAATGAAACTGCTCGTAGCCAACGGTCCCAATCTTAACCTGACAGGAATGCGTGAGCCTGCGATCTATGGCGGTGATACACTTGCCGTGATCAATTCGGAATTGAAGGAGCGGTTCCCGTCTATTTCTTTCGAGTTCTTCCAGACGAACGGTGAAGGTGAGCTCATAGACAAAATCCAATCGGTGGATAGAGAGGGTTTCGACGGTGTTGTTTTGAACGCCGGTGCGCTGTCCCACTATAGCTACGCCGTGCGGGATGCTATTGCTGCCGTCAAAAAGCCGGTTGTTGAGGTTCACCTGTCGCAGGTCTTTGCCCGCGAGGAGTTCAGGAAAAGGAGTGTCATTTCCGAAGTCTGCAGAGGTACGGTTACCGGCTTCGGGAAGGTCTCATATTTCGCTGCGACCTATGCCCTCACCGAGCTTTTGAAGAAATGATCAAAGCAGTAGTATTCGACCTTGACAATACGCTTGTCGACTTCATGAAAATGAAGGGACTCGCGATAGATGCCGCCATCAGAGCAATGATTGACGCAGGGATCGAGCTTTCTTACGATGAAGTCAAGAGTCGCATTGATGCGATATACAAAGAGAAGGGAATAGAGTTTCAGTATGTGTTCGATTCTCTTCTATCCGATATCTTCGACAAGGTGAATCACAAGATACTGGCGGCGGGGGTCGTCGCATACAGGCGTGCGCGTGAGGCGGCTCTCGTTCCGTACTCGCACGTCTACATTACCCTGTACGAACTGTTGAAGATGGGGATGAAGCTTGCTGTAATCTCCGACGCTCCGGCGAAGGAGGCATGGCTGAGGCTCACCTACCTTAACATGCATCATATATTCGACGTCGTGGTCACATTTGATGATACCAGCGAACGGAAACCGCATCCTGCTCCCTTCACGCTGGCACTCAACCGACTCGGGATAGAACCAAATGAGGCACTGATGGTCGGCGACTGGGCCGAGCGGGATATTATCGGCGCTAAGCAGGTCGGGATGAAGACGGTCTTTGCCCGCTACGGCGACACTTTCAATACCGTGGCGTCGGGCGGTGACTACGAAGCGAACGACATTCAGGAACTCATAGACTTCGTCAGGAAAGAGAACATCTGTGGTTAAAGGTGTCGGGATAGATATCACTGAGGTGAGCAGGATTCGAAGGAGCATCGAGGACTACGGCAGCCTGTTCACAGAGAAAGTGTTCACGAGGGAGGAGAGAGAATACTGCTCCAGCAAACCTTATCCATTCCAGCACTATGCGGCCAGATTTGCCGCGAAAGAAGCGTTCAGCAAGGCGACCGGAACTGGATGGAACGACAGTTTTTCCTGGCTGGAGGTGGAAGTGATGAATGAGGAAAGCGGTAAGCCTTATCTTCGCCTCGGTGGCCAAACCCTTCGGAACCTCGGCGAAAAGAGGCTGTTCTTGTCATTGTCTCATTCCGGCGACTATGTCGCGGCCGTCGTCGTGATTGAAGACTGACTTAAACCCGCTTGTTCCCGCCTGCGTCTTAGAATCAGACTGAATCATGAACCATGAAGAGAAAGCATCTTCGGCGTTATCGCATGCATATGGAGGCCCCGTTCGATTCTCACCTCATGACTTATGTCACGCGGCAGGATAGCTAGAGTTCTTTGAATGCAGAGTCCATCCGATCTCGAACTCGTTGAACAGATCAATGCCGGAAACGAAAGGGTTTTTGGCGAGATTGTGAAGCGCTATGAAAGGCGGGTCTTTTTTGTCGTGAAGCGGATGTTGAATGACGACGATGAATCTGCCGACGCGACTCAGGAGGTGTTCATAAAACTTCATGATTCATTGAAGAAGTTTCGAGGCGACGCGAACCTATACACATACATTTATAGAATAGCCACGAATGTGGCCATCAGTTATTTGAGAAAACGAAAAGTAAGAGCAGTCGTGAGACTGGATGAAATGGTGTCAAACATGTTGACGGGCGGCAGCGAGCCGCAACGTGAAGCCGACCAGGATGAGCTGAGGCAACTTGTCGCACAGGCGGTCGCGGCACTTCCGGTGCAGCAGAAACAGGTTTTCATACTCAGATTTTATGAAGAGCTTTCATATGAAGAGATAGCACAAATAATGCACAGATCAATGGGAGCCATGAAAGCGAATTATTTTCACGCGATGAAGAAAATAGGGGAGTATCTGAAAAATGCGATGCGATGATGTTGTTCTCAATCTGCCGGACTACATACTCGGCAAGATTGAGCCGAATCTCAGAAAATGCATGGAGACGCATCTGGGAGCGTGTGTAAGATGCAGTGCCGAGCTCGAAGAGATGAGAGAGCCGATCAGAGTGCTCGGAGAAGTCGGCTATGAGGAATATCCGGATGCGTTCTGGCAGGAGCTCCACGTTTCGATCATGGAGAAGGTGAGTGAGCCATCGCCTGTGAGATGGAAGGTCCCTGCCCTCGCGGGTGCTCTCGCGGCTCTTCTCGTGGTGGTCGGCGTGGGGATCTTCGAGTTCTCCAGCAAGCCTCCCCAGACACAGATACGCAGCGTTGCGGCGCTGACTACTTCGTTGTCTCCCGAGCAAGCTGTCACCCTCCCGAGCCTGAATGTCAATTATGTCAACGCCGTTTCTCCCCAGGCGAATGAAATGGATGAGTTGGATGCCGTGGACGACTCGGTCCAGCAGGCAGTGGTGAGCGCGCTGTGGAACTCGGTCAGTGACTCCACGACCGCATTGGATGCATATGAGTATTTGGGAAACACTATTTCCAATTGAGAGGAATGATATGAAGAGTATACCTGTTCTTGTGGCAGTTTTCTTTATCGGCGCTTCTGTGGCTGTTTCGCAGGAGCTTGGAGGCGGGGGCCATTTCGATCCTCCTTCGTTTGGTGGTGGAAGCGTACCTCATGGCGATCCGCCGGGAGGGATTGCTGTCCGTGTAGGCGGCGGAGTGCAGGGTAGCTATCTGCCGGATCCGCAGGGCGGACCTCAAGGGGGCCGACGAATGGGAGGGGGAAACCCGGAAATCAGAAGGCAGCTCGAACAAATAAAGATCTGGCAAATGACTAAGGAGATGAGCCTACCTACTGACAAGGCGGAGAAGTTCTTCCCATTGTACAATCACTATAACGACGAGATGAGAGCAATCACGAACGAGAGGAAAGCAACGATTATGTCGCTGGATTCTGCGGTCGGTAGTCACGCAGGCGAGTCGGACATATCCGGCAGGATAAAACATATCCTGACCCTTGACGACCAGCTTGCCGCCACCCACGTCAAGTTCATCAAATCACTCGGGGAAATCCTCTCGCCCATGGAGGTGGCAAGGTATATGGTTTTTGAACAGCGCTTTGACCGGGAGATTCGTGAGAGAATTAGAATGATGATGAAACCTAGGACATGGGGACCTGCGCACTGATCGAGGTTTCGTTACCCTTTTAAATCGGCTTCTCTTATCGTAAATTTTGTCTCGGAAAACAGAGACAAAAATTACTCTTTTAGTGACTTGAGATATAAAGTTCTTTTGCACCCAGCCGTAATTCTTGTGGCAGTCGCCTCTTTGAAAATCATTCTGGAAAGGGGGACAATTCAGGATTTTGGAAGTGCGTTAACCAGTGCCCGCAATTTTCCTCTGGGTGCTGCCACGCTGACTTCAATCGTCCTTCTGGAATTGTTCCGCAGGAAATTGAGTACTCTCGCTCTGGTACTCGTCGCTATTTCCGGGCTAGTGTACTTCTTTAGTTCCCTTTACCTTCCGCTCATGAACAATGCGAGCGAATCGGCATCTTTCCTCACCTATGTTTCTATTGTGAGTCTATTGTCAATCTCCCTTGTTGTGGCGCTCGGCAAAAATCCCGGGATCGGAAGAATCTCTGTTGCGTTCTTCAGTATTGCATTGTTGGGCATGATCGTCGGGTTCGCATATACTTTCTCGGACATAAACGAGTTTCGTGGAAACACCGTCGCTGACGCCGCCGTAGTCCTAGGAGGTGCAGTTTGGGGGCCGCACACGCCGAGCCCGGACCTGAAAGGAAGGCTGGACGCAGCCGCTGAACTCTACAAGAAGGGTGAGGTGAAGAAGATAGCAGTCACCGGAGGGACCAGGCGCTTCAAAACATTTGAATCTGAGATCGGCGCTTGGTACCTTTGCAGCAGAGGAATCCCCGCATCGAAGATTCTGACGGAACACAGCACGCTCAATACTTCCGAGCAGATCCTCTATGTCAAAGATGTTCTGATGGACTCTCTTAAAATGAGGAATATAGTCATCGTGAGCGACGCCTGGCACCTGCCGAGGGCGATGCTGATGTCCAAGTGGGAAAATATCAAGGTGAAATCCTATGCAAGCAGGTACAAGATGTCAGCCCAGGCGGAATTGTTTTGGCGAATGCGCGAGTCTGCCGGTCTGCAAATCTATATGCTTTTTGGAGCGTAGATATATGTCCAATTCTCTGAACCTTCCATATCACGAGAGAGTGTTGTCATGACGTCACAGCGAAGGCTTGCACGCGAACGTGTTCTTCAGGCGCTTTACGCGTATGATATCTCGCGACTGGCACCGGACTTTCTGAGTACGGACATTTTCAAAGACCTTGAGAATGGGGCGCCAATGGAGTTTGCAAAGAAGCTGTTCCGTGACACGCTTGAAAACATCGGCGACCTCGACGTAATCTTGCAGAGACACCTCGAACACTGGGACATGACGAGGGTGAATCCCATAGATCGCAGTCTCCTCAGGATGGGGATCGCAGAGATTCTTTACTCCCAGGAAATCCCCACCAAGGTCACGATAAACGAGATCATAGAGCTTGCAAAGAGATATAGCACGGAAGAAAGTCCGAAGTTCGTGAACGGCATCCTCGACGCTTCGCTCAAACAGCTGGTGAATGAGGGAAGGATTCAGAAGACCGGGCGAGGCTTGATAAATACATCGACTAAGAAGAGACAATGACGGGCGAGCGATACTCGCGCGCAACGATCTTCTCGTGGACACTCTTCGATTACGCGCGGACATCGTTCTCGGTCATGGTCAAAACCGTTGGGTTCGCGCTGTACTTCCGCGAAATAGTCGCCGCCGGAACCGGCCGGGGCGATTTCTACTGGGGGCTTGCGGACAGTCTTTCGATGATAATCGCTGCGGGTCTCTCTCCTTTCCTGGGCGCCGCAAGTGACTACTCGCACAAACGAAAGAGATTCCTCCTTGCTTTTTCGATGCTATGCATATCCGGGACTGCCGCTCTCTACTGGATTCAGAAAGGAATGATTCTTCCGGGGATGCTGGTCTTCATCGCCGCAAATGTCGGATTCCAGGGAGGCTACACTTTCTACGACGCCTTCCTTCCGGAAATCGCTCCGAGGTATGTGTACGGCAGAGTTTCCGGATACGGTTTCGGCATGGGATACCTTGGCGCTCTATCCATTCTTGCCATCACGTTTCCATTCATCAGTGGGGGGTTCGCTCCCTCCAACCTTGAGAAGTTCCGTACAAGTTTCCTGATAGCGGCTGGATTCTTTGGCGTCTTCTCCATTCCGGCGTTTTTCAGGTTGCGCGATCATACCGGCACGTACCGTCGCAGACTTCCGTATTTTCGGCTCGGCTTCCGGCGTGCCGTGAGGACATTCAAACGGCTTGGTCAGTATAAGGACCTGAGCAGGTTCCTGCTCGCGTTTTTCCTGTACATAGACGGAGTCAACACTGTCATTTTCTTCTCTGCGCTATATGCGCGGGGGACACTTGGCTTTACGCCGGTAGAGGTGATACTTTTCTTCATAGTGGCACAGACAACGGCGATTATAGGTTCGGTTGTATTCGGTGTGTTGACAGATCATTGGGGACCGAAGAAAAGCATCGACATCACGCTGCTGGTTTGGATCGCCGTCGTGCTCGCGGCTTTCTTCATTCAAACGAAAGCCGAATTCTACGTCGTGGGTCTCTTCGCCGGGATCGCGATTGGCTCGTCACAATCGTCAAGCAGAAGCCTGATGGCCTTGCTGACACCGCCCGAACATGCGGCTGAGTTTTTCGGCTTCTATGACGGGATTGCAGGGAATGCTTCTGCGATAATGGGACCCCTGACCTTCGGTGCGATCTCCAGCTTCAGTGGCAGCCAAAGGATCGCGGTCCTCTCAGTGCTGATATTTTTCGTGCTTGGTCTTATATTCCTTCAGCAAGTCAAAGTCCAATGGCAAGGAAGAACGCAGACTATCCCGGAGAATTAAAATGGAATTGTTGATGTTAATTATGGTGATTATGAGTACTGTCTTTGGATCTACGGATCACGTGAGGGTGGAGGTAAAGCCTGGAGCACTGCAAGTTGAGAACGGAAGCCACGCATGGTTTTACCTGCATATGCGGACGAGCGAAGGGATACACATTAATGCCGAACCTGCCATCACGATAAAGTCCGTGACGAAAGGGGCAGAACTATCCGTCGTCGATCTCCCGAAAGCCGGTGATTATCTGGATCTTGCGAAGCCGATAAAAGTCATGTGCGGCGTAAACAGCTTCACGCCCGGACAGCACCGGGTCGATTTCATCCTGAGCTATACTTATTGCTCGGACAAGGAAGGGTGGTGCCGAATGGGCAAGGACTCTGCTTCAATTGAAATCAAAGTAAAGAAGTAGTTGTCCGAAGGACTCAGTTGGAGAAGCCAATCTACTTCGTCTCGGACATTCATCTCGGTGCGCCATCGTTCAGTTTTGATTTCGAGGAGAAGAGAAAAACAGAGCTGTTGAAATTCTTCGACACAATCGCCAAAAGCGGAAGTCGCCTGGTGATCGTCGGCGACCTTTTTGATTTCTGGTATGAGTACAATTATGTCATTCCGAAGAACTACTTCTGGCTTTACGCCAGGCTTAAAGAAATGATAGATCTCGGAGTCATTGTCGATTACATTGCGGGAAACCACGACTTCTATCTCGGCCAGTTCTTCTCACATTCTCTCGGTCTCAGAGTTTACCAGGACGGGTTCTCGGAAGAGATAGGTAACAAGAAGTTCCTTATCGTTCACGGTGACGGGCTGGCTCTACGGGATACCGGATACCGGGTGTTGAAGAGAATCTTGAGAAATGGTTTTGTGCAATCACTCATCAGATGGGTCCATCCCGACGTCGGATTCTCGATGGCCAGGGCGTTCTCGAAAAAGAGCAGGGAATACACGACGAGCAGAGATTTCGGCGAGACAGACGGCATGTTGCAGTTCGCTGAGAGGAAGTTGAAGGATGGATATGATTTCGTGATTATGGGTCACAATCACGTGCCGAGATTCGAACGGTTTGGAAATGGCGCATACATTAACCTCGGTGACTGGATTAGTAATTTTACTTACGGGATTTTTGATGGTACTGAGATGCAATTATTGAAATGGAAATTCGGAGAATGAAACGACAATATTCAAAAGAAGAGATGGATAAGTATTTCAGTGACCCGGATTATCGAAAGTCTGCCCGGGGAAAGAGAAAGAGATCGACAAGAGAGAAGATTGCCCTGAAGCTCGGAATACTCAGCGCGGTGCTCGTGTTCATTGTCGCTTACGGTTATTATGTCATCAGCGGCCTGCCGTCTCTCGAGGAACTTGAGAATCCGAAACCTGAGCTGGCGACAAGGGTGCTTTCTGCCGATGGCGAAGTCATCGACCAGTTTTTTCTGAAGAATCGCGCCGTGACGGATATAAAGGAAGTCCCCCACTATGTGGTCGACGCGCTGATCTCCACGGAGGACAAGAAATTCTATACTCATTGGGGAATCGATCCTATCCGCATACTGAGTGCGCTTGTCATCGACATTGTCCACCTGAGAATAAAAGAAGGGGCGAGCACCATAACTCAACAGCTCGCGCGCAACCTGTACCTGAACCAGGATGTTACACTGACAAGAAAAATCAGGGAGGCGATAACTGCTATTCAGATTGAGCGTGCGTACACGAAGCAGGAGATTCTTGCGATGTACCTGAACGACGTCTACTTCGGAAGAGGTGCCTACGGGATCGAGTCCGCAGCCCAGCTCTATTTTGACGAATCATCATCAGATCTCACCATGCCGCAAGCAGCGCTTCTCGTCGGCATGCTCAGGTCTCCGGGAAGGTATGACCCCATCTCGCATCCGGCACGTGCTATTGCGATAAAGAATCTGGTTCTGCGAAACATGCTGGATGACGGGAAGATATCTGAAGCGACGTACGAGGCGCAGAAGAGGGCCCCGCTTGACGTCAAGT
Organism: uncultured Bacteroidota bacterium; assembly: GCA_964603995.1. Classification (GTDB taxonomy): domain Bacteria; phylum Bacteroidota; class Ignavibacteria; order Kryptoniales; family JAKASW01; genus JAKASW01. The sequence goes on from CAZRXH010000016.1 coordinate 34,695, forward strand.
ATCACGGCCCGTCGACCGGGCTGGCTCCGGCTTTTGTTGAGATGGTAAGGCAGGAGCTGGAGAAGAAAGCCGAGAAATACGGCTTCGATATTTACCGGGACGGTCTGACGGTCTATACTACGCTTGATTCGAGGATGCAGGTCTATGCTGACAGCGCAGTTGACCAGCATATCAGAGAATACCAAAAGATGTTCGACTCGCACTGGAATTGGAGTGAGAATCGTGCCACGCTGGTGACGGCGATAGACAAGGCAATCAAAGACTTGCCCGAATACAAGGACGCCTCGAGTGATTCAGAGCGGAACGCAATCTACAGGCGACTTCGAACAAGTCGGGCGTTCGTGGACTCGGTGAAAAAGGCCGAGCAAACCATCCAGGTCGGCTTTGTCTGCATTGATCCTAAAACCGGCTACATAAAGGCAATGGTAGGCTCGTCCAATTACAAGCAGTTCCGCTACGGTCTTAACCACGTGACCCAAATTGCGCGCCAGCCCGGCTCTGCGTTCAAGCCGTTTGTATATACGGTCGCGATAGACAACGGGTATGCGCCCTCGTACAAACTCCTCAACCAGCCGGTCACTATTGTTATGCCCGATGGAACCAGATGGTCTCCCCGGAATGCTGACGGCGAATTCGGCGGAGAGGTAACGCTCCGCGACGCTCTGAAATATTCGATCAACGTTGTCGCGGTCAGGGCAATACAGGAGATTGCGCCAATCAGCCAGGTGATTGATTATGCACATCGCATGGGGATCAAGACTTATATCCCTCCCTACGCATCAATAGCAATTGGAACCAGTCTTGTCGTCCCGATCCAACTTGCTTCGGCGTACGGTGTGTTCGCAGACGAAGGGATACTCACCAAGCCCATCTCGATACTCAGGATTGAAGACAAGAACGGAAATGTCATTGAGGAGAATCATACACAATCAACAGAGGTGCTGAGTAAGCAGACAGCTTACCTGATGACGAGCATGCTCCGCGGAGTAGTAAATGGTGGCACCGGCAGCAGAGTAAGAAACTACTTTTACCTTGACTGCGCAGGGAAAACCGGAACAACACAGGACTTCGGCGACGCGTGGTTCGAAGGTTACACGCCCCAATTGGTGGCAGGCGTTTGGGTGGGATTTGATGATGACAGAGTCCACTTCACGGACTGGTATGGCCAGGGTGGTCGAGCAGCTGCGCCAATCTGGGCTATCTTCATGAGAGACGTCTACGATGACAAATCGATCGGACTCCCCATCACTTCATTCGTTCAGCCGGAAGGAGTTGTGACCGCGACTATTTGCGCTCAAACAGGGATGCTCGCAACAGAATTCTGTCCGGACAAGATTACAGAGGTTTTCAACTCAAAGTATCTGCCGCCAGTATGTAATGTCCATACATCGCCTTCTTCAGCATCGACGCAGAAGCCTAGCGGGAAAATCGGCTATTAGATGAGTAGGCCTTGCATGTTTGGAATACCTGCGAGGCCTT
>CAZRXH010000016.1:36273-44560 GCA_964603995.1 uncultured Bacteroidota bacterium
AAAATCGGCTATTAGATGAGTAGGCCTTGCATGTTTGGAATACCTGCGAGGCCTTTCTAGAAAATTCCTCTATAAGCTCCGCCGTCGAATTGTATCGTCGAACCGGTCATGTAGCTGTTCCTCCCTGAACAGAGAAAAACGACCAGATCTCCAAATTCCGACGGTGTACCAAGTCTCCCGACCGGTATTTCTTTCACGATGTTGTGCAGCGCATCCTCCTTTGTTATCCCAAGTCTTGCGGCTGTCTGCTCCATCAGATAATCTATCCTCTTCGTTGACACATAGTACGGCGCGATATTGTTTATCAAAACATTGTCGCGCGCAAGGTCTTTGGAAATTGTTTTTGCCAGCCCGATGATTGCGGCGCGTACGGAGTTGGACAGGAGGAGGTTATCGGCAGGCTGTTTCACCGTAAGAGAAACGATGTTCACAATGCGTCCCCACTTCTGTGCCTGCATGATCGGCGCTGCCTTTCGTATCAGCCTGACGGTGCTCATCAGATTGAGTTCGACGGCGCTCATCCATTGCTCATCATTGAAGTCTGCAAAACCACCCGCCGGAGGACCGCCTGCGTTCGTCACCAGGATGTGGAGTGTACCAAAATGTCTCGCCACCTCGTCGAAGAGGCGATCTATGTCTTCCGGTCTTGTAACATCTGCCTGTATAGCCAGTGGCGCCTTGCCGGTCTCGGCTCTTATTTCTTCTGCGGCGTCGTGAAGATTCTGCTTGTGCCTGCCATTTACGACCACTTCCGTGCCCTCAGCAGCAAGCGCAAGGGCAGTTGCCTTGCCAAGCCCTTTCGTTGAGGCGGCGACAAGAGCGGTCTTTCCTTTCAATCCAAGATCCATGTATCTCCTAATGCTTTGTGATTACGTCCGTAATTCCAACTCGTATCATCATCACTGCAATCGCAGCGAGGAATAGCGAAGCGACCTTGCTGAAAACCCTTGATCCGGCGGTTCCGAGCAGACGCGTGACAATTTCGCTGAAGTTGAAAACGAGGTACACCAGTGCAATATTCGTCGCGAGCGCCAGCGTGGTCAGCACATAGCCGTATGAATTGACGAGTATCAGGATCGTCGTTAGAGCAGCCGGTCCCATGATGAGAGGGATTCCAATCGGGACCACACCGACCGAGCCTCCAGGGTCCTTCCTCTGCTGTTCGTGAGCGAAAAGCAGATCGTTTACGGAAAGGACGAGCAGGATTATTCCCCCTCCTATTCTGAAGTCGCTCAGCGTAATGCCGAGAAAAGTAAAGATCCCTTTGCCTGCCACGATGAAGAGGATGGAGACGGCGAGAGCGGTGAAAGATGCCTCCAGGACAAGGGTTCTCCTTCCCAGCTTCCCTAAACCACTCGTCAACGAAACGAAAATTGGCAAAACACCGAGAACGTCAATTGCGACGAATAACGGGAGAAAGCAAAGGAAGAAGTCGTTGACCAGTTTCATATGCGAAGATATTTCGGGAGGACCTAAGTTGCAAGCGGAGCAGCACGACCTGGTTCAAATTGTTTTGGTGAAAGCCGCCGAGCTCCGAGAAAGGTAACAGGGGATCAAGCGGGAGGGATTTGCTTAATGGACTGAGAATGAGATCTTGCGGGGAATTGGAGACGGAAGCTCCTTGACCAAGGAGCTTCCGTTTGATGAAGAGGCTAGTTGCCTGAGTTCGATGAATCCTGGGACGGATGAGTCTGCCGCATCATTGGACCTGCTCCTCCTTGCCACGCACCACCCGTGCGATACCTTTCCATCAGCATAGGGCCTCCCGGCCTCATGCCATTGTTCATGCGCATCCGCTCCATCATCATGGCCCCGCGGTCGGCCATCCTATGAAGCCTCGCTCCCCTCTGAAACATCATCGGATGTCCCAGGACCTTCTTCCAGGTCTTCTGCTGCTCTGGCGTCAGGAGCTTGTTGACGGCAAACCACGCATCCAGCTTGTTCTGCTGCAGCTGTGCCCTGAGGTTTGCCATGTCCTGTATCTTCGCGCTGATGGCTTTCTGGTCGGGGTTGTCAGCAGATGCCAACGCTTCGTAGTCAAGCCTGGCGTGCTGAAGGCTGGCGCGGACGTCGATCTGCTTCTGCCTCAGGTCGAACCACACTTTATGGACTCCCGTCTTCTGCTGGTCTGAGAGCTTTAGCGCAGAAAAGAGCATCGGGTGACGACCCATCCTCATCGGGCCTTGCCGATCGGCCGGCTGCCCGAGTGCAGCACTGCCGGAGATCAACAAGCCGAGCATGACGATTAACAACTTCGTTCTCATTTTAGATTCTCCTTTTTGTAAATCTATTCGTTTGACTATTTCCCTGAGGCCGAGGTTTAAGTGGATCGCGGCTTTGCCGAAAACCGGCGAAGTTTCTCTCAGCTTGTGGATGAGGCGTGAAAGGAGGGTGTCTCAATCCCGGGAGGCTTTCTTCCGGGATTCTGCAATATTCCTTCCAGTGCAAGTTCGCACATGGTCATTGTCCAGCGTGATTGGTGGTTGCATCGGTCCCCGGTTTATTTTGTTGCTAACTTCCGCGAGGTTTCTTATTCTAACTCGATTAAACAGGAAGTATCAATGCGGAAAATTTACCGTATTTGGCTGAGCCTCTGCGTGGCCGTTCCGCTGATTGCGTCGAACGCCACAGCATCTGCTCAAGGAAACCAGGGGATCGTCCGAATCCATGGAGCTAAGATCCGCCTTGAGGTGATCTCACCGTCAATAATCAGGGTGTCTGTAACCGACAAGCAAGATTTCGTCAACAGGCCAAGCCTTACGATTGTTCCACAGAACGGGCAGACGAAGTGGGAGAAAAGGGAGACTGCACGGTTTATGAAGATCATAACCGACAGTCTCGTGGTGAAGGTGAACACGACTAGTGGGGCGATCACATTTCTCAATTCACGGAATAGGTTGTTGTTGAAAGCGAATAAGATCAGCCCGCGAGATTTTGTCAAATCGGTCGTCGATGGTCAACACGTCGACGGTGTCCGACAGAATTTCACACTGACGAAAAGGGAAGGATTGTATGGACTCGGACAGTTCGAGGATCCAATCATGAACTACCGCGGGCATGACGTCCTGTTGGCTCAGGCCAACAGAACCGCAGTAAACCCGTTTCTTGTATCGACCAACGGTTATGGCATTCTCTGGAACAACTATTCCGAATCGAGATTCAACGACGGTAAGGACGGAACTTACCTTTGCTCAAAGGTCGCCGATGAGATCGACTACTATTTTGTTTATGGACCAACCGTAGACGACGAGATAGCCGGCTACAGGAAGCTGACAGGTCAAGCACCGATGTTCGGCAAGTGGGCATACGGCTACTGGCAGTCGAAGAACGCGTACATGAACTCGACCGAGTTGATAAATATCGTGAAGGAGTACCGCGAAAGGGAAATTCCACTGGATAACATTGTACAGGACGCACAGTACTGGGACGGCATGGGCGAGTTCAGCAGCATGACGTGGGATTCGACGAGGTATCCAAATCCCACTTCTATGATTGACAGCGTACACGATCTGCACGCTCACATTATGGTTTCCATTTGGCCGGCTTTTGGTGCGCAGTCGGCCATATACGAAGAGATGGAAAGGGATGGCTTCCTCTTCAGCGAGCCTCATTGGTGCGGCGGCAAGGTCTACGACGCATGGAACCCGGCTGCGAGGGACCTTTACTGGAAATACGTGAAGAAAGGATTGTTCGATATCGGCGTGGATGCGTTCTGGATGGATGCGACAGAGCCGGAATTCAGATGCACGGACGACAGATACATAACCACACTTTCGATAGAGAAAGCCGGAAGGAATTATCTCGGCTCCAACGCGAGGTACCTCAACACTTATTCGCTTGAGACATCGAGAGGAATCTATGATCGCCAGCGAGAGGCGAGCCGGCAAAAGAGAGTCTTTATACTCACGCGATCCGCCTTCACCGGACAACAGAGGTTTGCTGCGGCGACATGGTCCGGAGACACATTCGCAAGCTGGGATGCCTTGAAGACGCAGGTTGCCGCCGGGATAAACTTCTCGATGTCAGGCATCCCGTATTGGACGAACGATATCGGCGGCTTCATCACGTCGTTCAACTATCCGAACGGAGTTAAGGACGATGCATACAAGGAACTGTACGTGAGGTGGTTCGAGTTCGGTGCATTCAATCCGATATTCCGCTCGCACGGGACAAACACTCCGCGGGAGGTCTGGCAGTTCGGGAAAAAGGGAAGCTGGGCTTATGATGCTCTCGTCAGGTTCGACGACTTGCGCTATCGACTTCTGCCTTACATCTACTCTCTTGCATGGAAAGTGACAAGCGATGGATACACGATGATGCGCGGGCTTCCGATGGATTTCCCTCGCGACAGGAAGACATTCTCAATCGGAACTCAGTTTATGTTCGGGCCTTCTTTGATGGTCTGCCCGGTGCTGAAACCGATGTGCCACCAGGCGGCTTACAAGGGATTCGATATAACTCCGGACCATTTCTACTCTTCAGACGGCAAAGAACATGGCCTGAGGCTTGACATATTCGACGGAACTGATTTCAACAAACTAGTCCTATCGAGAAAGTTCGAAGCCAGCCAGATCAGCTGGATAGGGTGTCTGCCCGAAGGACTCGACTCAAGTTACAGCGTGAAGATGAATGGGATGATCGAAACGGAAGAAAGGGGTCGTTACACGTTCTTTGTGCTTACGGATGGCGGAGTGAGGTTATGGATTAATGGGAAACTAGTCATCGATGAATGGAACAACAAGGAGAATACCAGGTTTGAGACGCATCTTTCTCTACGCGCTCACAAGAAGTACTGTTTCAGATTGGAGCACAGGCAATTGAAGCCCAACACCGCCAATCTGAAAATCAACTGGTATCCGCCGCAGACGGACGCCCATCCTCTGAAGATCAATGCTTATCTGCCGAAAGACGGAGTGACTGCTCATTCCTCCCAATGGTTCGATTTCTGGACCGGAAAGAAACTTTCAGGAGGGCGGCATCTACTCGTAAGAACACCGATTGACATGATCCCTCTTTATGTCCCGGCAGGATCCATCATCCCGATGGGGCCGGTAGTCCAGTATGCGACAGAGCTGCCCGCGGCGCCCATCGAGGTAAGAGTCTATCCTGGCAGGAACGCCGCTTTCAAATTGTATGAAGATGAGGGCGATACCTATGATTATGAAAAAGGCGTGTATTCGATTATTCCTTTCGTTTGGGACCAGTCAAGCAAGACACTGACGATTGGTGATCGAGAGGGAGAATTCCCCGGAATGGTGGAAAGCCGGGAGTTTGATATAGTGCTTGTCAGAAATGGACATGGCGTCGGAGTTGGATCTACCACGAAGCCGGACAAAATAATAAGGTACGAAGGTAAGAAAATTCAGATTAAGCTATGATAAACGTGTGATAACGGAGGACATAATGAATTTTGTGAGACCAATTCGATTCGCAGTCTTCGTAGTTTCAATGCTCCTTTGTTCGAGAGCCTTCTCCCAGGTAGTGAACTTCAGCGTCAACGTCAAAAAAGACTCTGCAATTAAGATCAGCCCATACATTTACGGAACAAATCAATTGCTAAGCGGAGTCAAAGGTGAAGAAAGATGGGGCGCGTACAGAATCGGGGGCAACCGGCTTACCGGCTACAATTGGGAGAACAACGCATCCAACGCCGGGATGGACTATTTCAACTACAGTGACAACTATTTATGCAACGTCTATAATGTGCCGGCCGACAGTTTCAATGTGCCGGGAGCAGTCACCTCAGAGTTTCAGCAGCAGGCTTTACAGATGGTTGCCTCCTCTCTTGTGACTCTTCAAATGGCGGGATTCGTCGCGAAGGATAAAGATGGTGATTCGGTCACCGTAGCGCAGACAGCTCCATCGCCTCGCTGGGCTTACGTCAAGTTTCACAAAAGCGGCCCGCTCTCACTCGTTCCTGATACATCGGATGATTCTGTCTTCATGGACGAGTATGTGAATTTCCTCGTGCACAAATTCGGCCCCGCTGATTCCACGACCGGCGTCAAGGCATTTGAGCTTGACAATGAGCCGTCGCTTTGGAATCAGACCCATCCGAGGATACATCCGGAACAGACGACATGCGCGGAGATAATCGACAAATCCGTTGCGTTGGCTGGAACCGTGAAGGAGATCGACTCAAGCGCTCTCGTGTTCGGCCCGGCTCTGTACGGTTTCAATGCGTACTACAGTTTCCAGAATGCGCCCGACTGGAATTCGATGAGGGCCTCGAAGGGGTACAGCTGGTTCATAGATTACTATCTCGACAGGATGAAACAGGCATCCGACAGTGCCGGCAAGAGACTTCTCGACGTCCTCGATTTGCATTGGTACCCGGAAGCTATTGGAGATCATCGAATCACCGATGCGGCAGCCACGACACACAAAGACGACAGTGCAAGAGTTGAGGCACCACGCACACTGTGGGATCCGAACTACAGGGAGAATAGCTGGATCGCACAATACAATTCCAGTTTTCTTCCTCTGATTCCGAGAGTTATGCAATCCATTGACAAATACTATCCTGGAACAAAGCTTGCGTTTACAGAGTTCAGCTACGGTGGCGAAGACGACATATCCGGTGCGCTCGCTATTGACGACGTGCTTGGCATATTTGCGAAATATGGGGCCTTCTTCGCCTCCTATTGGGATCTCGCAAGTCCGGCCCCGTACATATCTGCCGCTTATGAGATGTACAGAAACTACAACGGAGAAGACTCGGCGTTTGGCGGTTACTACGTGCCGTCTCAAACAAGTGACAATACCAACTCGTCAATCTACGGTTCGGTCGACGATGGAGACAGCGAGATCCATCTTATAGTGATAAACAAGAACCTCAGCAGTCCGATAACGGGGAACTTCACGATTTCATGTCCGGAACAAATCGTCAGCGGAGAAGTGTGGGAATTAGACGGCAGCAGCGCGAATATCGTGAGAGCGCCCGATGTGACTGATATTTCCAATAATACTTTTGCCTACACGCTTCCGAAGGAGAGCGTCCTTCATTTTGTCCTGAAGACGTCGGGCACGATAAACAGTGTGGTGGAACGAAATGTACCGAAGCAATATCTTCTCAGTTCATATCCGAACCCGTTTAATCCGAGCTGTCGGATCGCGTACAGCGTCCCGGATAATTCGGTATCAGGTATCCGCATATATTCTGTTACCGGCGAGCTTGTGAAGACGTTCACCGGACTTTCGCACAGTGGAATCATTAGCTGGGATGCCACGAACGACATCGGTGAAAGAGTTGCGTCGGGAGTGTATTTCGCTATTCTCGGCAACAGCGGGCACCTGTACGGCGCGACCAAGATGCTGCTTCTGAAGTGAGTGCCCGGACAGACGATCGGATATAAGTTGTGAAGGAGATAAAACATGAGTTTCATTACAAAACACGGAGCCGGATTTGAAATGAACAAATATCTCTTGTCTATTGTCGCTGCCGTTGCCTTTCTAACTTCAACGGCGACTAACGCCCAGGTCGATTCTGCGCTGATTCACCTCAACAACTATTCTTACCTTTACGGTCGTCAGTATTATGTCCTGCGCAGTGGAAGGACACAGATGTTTATTCAATCGGACAAGGTTGACCTTGGCTCCGCGTTCACATATCTCCTCTTCGATGCCCAGGACGCCAGGCAGAGCTGGAGGAAGGACAGCGCCTGCAACTATTCGCCGCAGTCCGGTTTTCAGACGAGCGCGCTCCAGGTTGAGATGGGTGGATACCCATTCGTTGCACTTGGCCAAAATACTGTCGCGCGGTGGGTATACGAGGACGGCATTCCGAAGGTGGAAGCCGTTTGGTGGGCCGGCGGAATTCAGGTGACGGAGAAGATATTCGCGGTTACCGGAGAAAACATTTTCGCGAGATCGATAACGTTGAGAGGGAAGCAGATCATCGGGAAGGAGGAAGTCGAATTGCGGCTGGGCGTTCCTGACGGCAAGGTTGATTCGTCTCGCGATGCGATCATTTTCTCCGGAGAGAAAGGAAGGATCGCGATCGTCGTGCCGGGCGGCCGGGTCTCGGTGGCGCAGAACTCTATTGAGATACCTGTAACCGTGGAGCCGGGATCGACTCATGAAATTGAAACCTACATAGTCGCTGAAATACCATCGGGTGACATCACGGATCTCGACCGCCGGATAAAAGAGGTTGAGGCTGTTGCGGAGTTGCGCGGTGAGACTCAGCATCATTGGAATAAGATGACAACGGTGACAACGAAGGACAGCGTTATACAACATCTCTTTGACAATGTCCGTTTTACCCTTCCAGGATACGTTTCAGATG
>CAZRXH010000017.1:0-6919 GCA_964603995.1 uncultured Bacteroidota bacterium
GCTGTTAACCGATGGGTTGCAGGTTCGAGTCCTGCCCGAGGAGCGATAGGGATGCCCGATAAAAACGTCGGGCATCTCGTGTTTATGGCAGGCTACTGGCTATACATATTGTACTCAGAGTGTGGGGACCAGTACTACAAGGGTTCATCCTCGGATCCGGAGATGAGGCTGGTACATCACAATACAACGGAGAAAGGATTTACATCGAGATACCGACCGTGGAGACTTGTGTTCAAAAAGGGATATGCTACGAAATCAGAGGCTCAGGCAGCCGAACGGAAGCTAAAGAGAATGAAGAGCAGGAAGATGATCGAGAGAGTGATCAAGGGCCTTACAGAAATCTGAGCAATCAGCTGTTATCCCGACAGCGTGCAACGCAGTCGGGTTGCAGGTTCGAGTCCTGCCCCGGGCACAACAAAATCACTTGTTTTTGCACAAGTCGTCTCCCTCTTCTTGGTCATTTTTTCCCTCACGCTGTCGCGGCTACCGTATCTTTTCCCATTAGTTCCTCTCCGCCGATCTCGGAAACCAGGATTCATGGAAATTTGACATTTACATACGTGCAATTGTATATTTTTTCGATTAGGTAGGAGAAGATTCGGAAGATAATAACCCTGGGTCAGCTAGGGTTTAGAAACTCAGATTCTTGGGTGCTTGATGATAGTTGTCTTGGAGATTGGACCAAAGCACGAGGAAAAGTGTTCAAACGGATGATGACCAATTTGGTCGAAGGCGGAAGTGGCGAACAACATGGTTTTGTTTTTAGCGGTGTTGTGCTATTCGCCGTCGTATGCCTGACTGTTTGCGGAGAATGTGCCGGAGTCTATGTGCTACCATGGGCACGTGCGACCAAGACGGCGATCCACATCCCTTCTTCGACAGAGGCGCTCACTGCCTCGTCTATGAAGAGAGAAGTTTGGGCAGACGTGTTAGTTTGGATCTACGCCCATCACCCCAGGACCGCTCCGGGTTGCTCAGGGGGGATATTAGGAGGAAACTGCTTACCTGACCTCATCAACTATAAACGCGCGGCTAATTATGGGGTTCCAACAATAGACTTCGCAGTGTTCGAAGCTACAATGAAAAGGGGACCTCCGCAACAGACCGCAACTTTATATTTTGTCATTTCTCTTTTGTTCCCCTCCTCGTGTACCACGATAGCTTCAAAAAAAATCCCGACACCTGAATTAATCGCGGATAACTTTGGATGAACCACGTATCTGACTGCAATCTCCTTTCATAGCTTCGTCGCTATGTTAATGCCTTTTCCGTCCGTGCATTTGCCCGATTCTATCGCACTAACCCAAACGAGGGTTGGTTTCCTTCCACGAATGGAAATACCTGAACTGCTCATGGAAGTGGGCCTGAGTGGTGCTCGCTCTGAAGGTATTGAGAAAAACGCCACTGAGCCGATTGAAGAGATTGTCTGCACTGTGGACAGACCGAATGACATGACTTGCGAGTTGCCCTGCGGGAGATCAAGGGCTGCGGTCATCTTTTTCCGGGGGACAATTATCAATTATGATAAATCAGATGTGCGGGAAGAATCTCAGGAGGCAAGTTGTGATTTCAAGTCGTTTCACATAGGGAATTACACATGACCAGCAAGGAGTTGCACGTACACATCTTGGGAAATCGGTCTTTCGCAGTTGAAGGGCTACGCTACTTTTTGCTAGATCATGCCCTCAACGGCCGTAACGTCGTCTCCTCAAAATGTTTTGATGCCTGTGAAGATAAGTTCGTTATAAAGAAATGCGTGGACTGCGTCTTCCTGCGGGATACCAAGGGACGAGGAACCCGACATGTTAGGACACGATTTATGTTTGATGTCTTGTTGATCGACGATTACGATTGGCTGATTTCACCCGATGTAATGGATGAGTCTCAGTGCGAAAACGAGTTGTTCGAGTTCCTGGAGACTTTCTCACGATCGAGCTGTGACAATCCCAACAGTCCAAAGGATCAGATTAGAATGGTTGTTTTGACGGGTCGGAACAATGCCATATATCTAAGACACCTCATAAACACGGGCTTGAAAGGCTTAGTCCACATCACATCTGTCAGGGAGAATATCCTTCACGCGATCGAGACAGTGAGCAAAGGCGAAGTGTATATTGATGCACAAATCATTCACCTCATTTCCGGGTACGAGGAATATCTCGAGAAGTGCGGCATAAACGCTCTTTCACGGAGAGAGCTGGAAGTTTTGCTTGAGATCTCATCTGGGTTGAAAAATCAGCAGATAGCACGAAGGCTCTTCATTTCAGTCGGAACTGTTGAAAGGCACAAAGCCAACATGGAAGCCAGACTGGGTTTGAATGCTAATGAATTATCTGATTTTGCCCGGATCAACGCGGATGGCACAAGATACCTGCTGGAATGCAGGAAGAAAGCAAGGGATGAATGATTCGCACAACTGTAAGATACAGGAAGACAAATTCTCGAGGGGGAAATCATGGTTTTCCTGTATTGCGCAAGTCGGAGGCACTCAGTAGTTTTCTAGCAGACAGACCTTTGTTCGCTTGCTTTTTCGTTGAGTCTGAATAGTGGAAGAGTTACACCCGCACGAATCAAGACGGTGGTACAGTGCTGTCATCTGAAGAGTCATAAGCAAAAATCGTAATTCGCTCGGTTCGGTATGCTAATAGAACTAAGAAACGTAAAGAAGAGCTACAGACTTGGCAGAAAGAGTGTGGGGGCCTTGAGAGGCGTCAATCTCGGGATTGAGAAAGGTGAGTTTGTCGCCGTGAAAGGCCCTTCCGGATGTGGGAAAACTACCTTGTTGAACTTGATGGGTGCCTTGGACATACCTGACGAAGGGGAGATAATTTTCGAGGGCAAAGATATTTCTAAACTTGACAAGAAGAAGAGACTGGAATTCAGGGCAGACAATTTGGGCTTTGTGTTCCAAGATTACAATTTGATCCCCGAATTGACCCTGTACGAGAACGTCGAAATACCACTGTTGATAAAGAACGCCAAAGACCGAAGGGAGAAAATTGTCAGGGTAATTGAAGAAGTGGGACTATCCGATCAGATGGATCATAAGCCGGAGGAATTGAGCGGTGGACAAAGACAACGCGTCTCAATTGCCAGGGCTCTTGTCAAGAACCCACCGCTTATTCTCGCCGACGAACCGACCGCCAATTTGGATTCAAGAACCGGTTCGCAAATAATCGAGCTCATGCACGAATTGAACACGATCCACAAGACAACGTTTGTAATTGCCACTCACGATATGCAAGTCATGCAAAAAATCGACAGGGTCCTTGATCTGGTTGATGGGGTGCTCAATTGAAACGCTCGCAGTATTCATACTTCTTTGAGCTGGACCGTGAATATGTAGGCTATTCTTACCTCTCCGATAGTTTTGTGTCGTTCCCAATCGCGAAGAAAGAACGCGTCGACGAAATCTTGGAATATCCTGACAGCATCGTAACGAACTACGATGCGAACGTGTATAATGAACTGTGCGACAGCAAATGCCTGATAAATGACGGCTTCAATGAATACGAATGCCTGATGCGATGGCATCGCCAATCGATCTACAACGACGACATCATGATGCTTACGATTGTTCCGACAATGGCGTGTAATTGCCGCTGTTCCTATTGTTACGAGTTGCATACTAAAGGAAAGATGACCGCGGAAGTAATTCGAAACCTCAAGACAATGATTCTCGGTGAGATTAAGGTCTTGCGCCATTTACGCATCGGATGGTTCGGGGGAGAACCGCTCATGTATTCCGGAATTATAGATGACATTTCAGGCTTTTGCCTCGATCTGTGCGCGAAAGAAGGTGTAGAGTACCATGCGGGCATTACGACTAACGGCTACTTGCTGGATGACAGAAATGCACGAATGCTAAACGCCTGCGGGATCAATACTGTACACATTACTCTGGATGGATCAAGGGAGACCCATGACAAAAGGAGAATTCTCGTCAGTGGCGGTCCCACATTCTACAGAATTTACGAGAACATCGTCGGATATTTGGATGCCGACGAAAAGAACGAAGTATACCTGCGAATTCATGTCACGGAAAATGCAGGGCCGAAAGACATCCGGGGTATTGTCGAGACATTGAAGCTATTTGACCGCGGATACCGAAAAAGAATCAAAGCATACCCACACGTCCTATTCTCGTCCTGCAGCGAACTTATGTCTGTGGAGGGGAGCGACAATTGCGTTACCGCTGCTAACGACGATAATTCCTATGATGAAAAAGCTCTAGCCGTCACGGACAGCGTGTTTGAGACATTAATAGAATTGGGGTTTCGGTTTGCCGTCAATGCCAACAGAGGGCTCATGGCAGCGTGTCCGTCGGAGACAAAGAATTATTGGGTAGTAAGGCCTGACGGCTATTTGACCAAATGCACAGTCGGGATCGAAAGGGAGAGAGCAATTGGGAGATTGACAGGTGCCGGAGTCGAAATATATTCGGAACGACTGGACAAAACCGTAGAGAAGGAATTTTCCTCTCATCTATACGAATACTGCCATGATTGCAGATACTTACCCCTTTGTTGGCAAAAATGTACTTTCAGGCACTACATGAATCCGGACTGGCATAAAAATGCGAAAGTGTTGAGCTGCAAGAACAAATTGGACTGGGGCATGAAACGGCAGCTGAATGAAATCAAGTATCGATATCTAGATGGTAGGAACGAATCTGCAAACGGCCTCTCTCATCCGACCGCACTGAGGGTGGAAGAGAAATGAGAGTAAACAGACACACTAAGACTCTCAAGATTTTCGGGAATCATTTTCTTTTCAATTCCATTACCGGAGCCATCGATGAGGTGGATGATCATATCGTCAGTAGACTTCAAGAGTTGGAGAAAAGAGGCTCGTTTAGTGCGCGGGAATCCGGTTTGAGAGAACCTCTTATCAATCAGATGATAGAACGGGGCCATATCACCTATTATTGCGATACGGAAGAGGCGGATGAAATCAGTTGGCTGAAAGAAAGACTTAAGGAGAAGGCGAAGAAAGAGAACAAAACAGCTTCCCTGCTTCTGGATTCCTTCGCAGGTCGGAATTGGTGTTTCAGCGATGAGCGCAACGTGAATGTGTCGATGAACAGAGAAGAGTACACGAAGTTGCTTAACGTCATCAGCGCTCAAAGACTCGCAACGGAAGTTGATCTGTGGCTGATAATCAGGAAAAGGACTTCTGACCTCGAGTGGATGATGGAACAAAGTCATCGTCACGGACTGACTGTCAGCAGGATGTACACTGTCGCGGTCGATCGGCATGAGTTGGACTTGATCAAAGACCGGATGAAAGGACATTTCTCATTGCCCGTAACGGTGAATGTGAAGTACAGACCGATGAAGTTCGGCTATCTTTCCTTTTCAAACCTAGGAGATAGGGCAGTTGTAATGAGAAGGAGGATGAGCTTTCTGGGCAGGCATCCGTTTTTTTGTCCGTTCATTTACAAAACCTTCCTCGTCGACAAAGCGGGCAGGGTTTCCTATTGTCCCAAAGAAATTGGGGGTAGCGGAAGTTTTCCGAAACGCAATGCGGTAGGCAGAATCAACGTGAGAACAGGGCAGTTATCCTTTACAGGCTCCTGGAGCAAAGAAATGCTGGCTCCTCTTTGCGGGGATTCCGCCCATTGTGATTACTCGTTGTTCTGCAACAAGATGTGTCCGTACCTTCGCTCATTGTACGCGGGCAACATAGATGAAAAGAAATGCGGCATCGTTCTTTTTGTCAGAAAGTTGATGGAGGAAGAAATAAAGAATATCGTACGAGAAACGGAGAGACACCAAGTCACCCAATAACTCGATATCAAAATCAAAGGAGTAACGACTATGAAAAAGGGAAAAAACAAGACAGACACGATCTCAATCGAAAGAAAGGGATCGGAGGACAAATTGAGAAAAATGAACGAACCAGAATATCTCGACCCTTTCGAGATTCTGGATCTGGAGGAAAAGCTCGATTTTTCCCCATATGAGGGGGGTGGATGCATAAATAACAATGTCGCCGGCTGTGGCGCCAAATAATCCTGCAAAACTCTGATTCATTGTTCTAATTCTGGTGTCTCTCCAAAATGTATATCAACATGTTAAAACCACGATTGAAACCATGAAGAAATTACTTGTCATCACCTTTGTCATCAGTGTTGTATCTATGTCGTATGCCCAGTCGATTCCGTTCGAGAAATTTGACAGAGACAGGATTGACGTGGGCACCCTTTACACGTACTATTATTCACGGAACGGCGAGGGCTCCGCGCCCGACAGCAGACGTTACATTTATGTCAAGAAACCGAATGACTTTGAAATGTTCATAATTCCGCTCGGAGATACGGTGGGCACTTGGCTGGAGGAAATGAGCATAAATTGGAATTATATGACCCTTGATAAAAGAAGTTGGAAAAATTTGGAGAACAAGGATAGTCTGGGAATAGGAGCTTCATTGGAAGGAGACGAAACTGTGGATTTTGGTGATAAGACTCTGCACGGAGTCAACACTCAGAAGTTCAAAGACGGCTTTAAGAAAATATACTTTGCATATAAGTTTGAAAGTATCCCTTCGTACTTCTACAGCTCCACAGACTTGTTGCCATTGTGTTTTGCTTTGCGTTTCTATCCGCTCAACAAGGAGGCGATAGACGTTAACAATGTGACAAACGGATACAATACAAAGTTCGAGATAAAATACGAAGGAAAGGAACGAGTGAACGTCCCGTTCGGCAATGTGCTGTGCTATAAATTCGAGCTTGTGCCGCAACTGAGTTTCTTTATGAGGCTCTTTCATAGTCCGAAGAAGGCGTTTATTTGGCTTACAGCAGAGGACAACAGCATGTACATGGTCAAATACCTAAATAACAATGAACAAAATACATTCGTCCGTTCGCTGGAATATCGTCTCGTCAAAAGAACGAAGATGAGCATCCGCGAATGGG
>CAZRXH010000017.1:7019-25626 GCA_964603995.1 uncultured Bacteroidota bacterium
GGTTTCGAAAAAGTCGGCAGGGAAGCATTCAGAACGCTATCGGTAAGCGGGGCGTTATATCTGCATTATCTCTTGCTGAACGATCAAATGCTGGACGCAAAGAGCGCCGGCAGTCCTTTCGATGTGCTGTACAGCGATTTCCTGCACAAGAAATCTCTCGCGTTGCTATACGCGTTGTTTTCTCCGGAGTCTGCGTTTTGGAAATATCTTGCCAAGTATGAGAGCGAATTTATCGGCGCGACCCTATTGGAGCGGACGAGACATGTCGGCATCGTCTCGGCTTATCCGTATTCGGAATTCGAGATGATAAGTAGAGGCAAAGCGTCGATGGCTAAGTGCGCAACCGCTGCGTTATGCATTCTGAATCAGACTCCTGGGAAAATTGCGCCGCTGGAAGAGTCTCAGAACCACTTCTACACTGCTTGCCAGATTCTTGATGATTTACAGGACTGGAAGGAAGACTATCTGAACCGTGACTTCTCATTCATTCTCACGTCCGTGATTTGCGAGAACAAGTTGTTGGGGGAGGTTGAATCGGATAAACCGCCCGACTTAGAGACGGTGGGCAGAGCACTTTACCTGTCAAGGACGGCGGAAATTCATATTGATCGCGCCCTCTCTCTGCTCGAAAAGGCAGCCGACCAATGCCCCGACTATGCCTTATGGGTGGACAATATCAGAAATATCCGGGGAAAATTTCAGAAGTCGAAGGACAAATTTCACGAAATTCGCAAGACCCTTCTCAATAGAAGGAAAGTCGTGAAAAAGGAAATCGGGAAACATGTTCAGCGAAAAACTCTGCGGCCACGAGTCGGATCGGCGGAGCCTCACATATCCCGTGCTCTTGATTTTATACTCACTCAAAGAGAATTGAATTTTCCCGAGATGAGCCACAAGATGGTCTTTCAACTGCCTGAGGGCTTTGGGAGAAAATACGACTATCAGGAGGGAAATGTTTTCCAGCGTGCCCTGTTAATTGATACTCTTCTGGATACTGCTTCTTTCTATCCGCACGCAGACGAGATTATCAGAAATGAAGTGGAAAAGCTTGTTACTGCGAAGCTAAGAAACGTGGCCGGAGGCTGGAGCTATTTTCCCGACCTGCCGGAGCTCCCGCCGGATGCGGACAGTCTCGGTCAGGTGTTGCAAGTACTCGTCCGAAGCAAATATG
Organism: uncultured Bacteroidota bacterium; assembly: GCA_964603995.1. Lineage (GTDB taxonomy): Bacteria > Bacteroidota > Ignavibacteria > Kryptoniales > JAKASW01 > JAKASW01. The sequence continues at coordinate 8,191 of CAZRXH010000017.1, forward strand.
ATCGTATTGACGAAGCTGTCTCCACCCCTATTTCTTTGCTGTTATCCGAATGCAGCTATGATGACGGCTCGTTCGAAACGTGGATCATAGATAGCAACGATGCTTCCGGGACCACCGAAGTCCAAAAGCGAGCTACAAGGCAAATATGGCAAATGCGAATGGGAAAAGACAACGCGGTCCTTGGCAATATCCTTTACGGGCTATGTCTGTATAATTATGGTCAACTGAAGGAGAGAATAGAGAAAGCTGTCGATTGTCTTGAGCGGAGGCAGTCTGCGGACGGGCACTGGAACAGTACGTGGTATTGGGGCAACTACTATGGCACATACGTCGCCTTAAGAGCTATCGTTGCGGTCAGACGTGATTCCACGACGCTGAGGAAAGCGGAAAAGTTCCTGGTCTCCTCGCAGAACTATGACGGAGGATGGGGGTTGATAGGAAGCGATCCTCTGAATACTGCGCTGGCTTTGCTGGCACTGTCAGTCATCAAATCCGGCGCTGAGGAATGTATCGGTGACGGGATAAACTACCTGTACTCGAAACAGAATATGGAAGGCCATTGGGATCGGGCAGAGTTTATCAGAATGGATACCTCCGTGGCGACTCTTACCTACAAGAGCAAGACCATGACGACCCAGTTTTGCCTGAAAGCTTTGGCTGCAACCAGCAAGCTGGAATATCTGAAAGGCGCAAGTGCATGGCAAAAGAGTCGCCAGTCAGCCCCGTCCCCGCCTCGCGTACACCACGTATATAAGGGCTATGCGAGCTACCCTAGAGAGAACGAGAGTGTCCGAAAAGGGAAGGGACGACGCCTGCCGGGTGCATCATATAAAAATCTCCACAAGAAGTTCTTTGAGAGCTTGTCGGACACTCTATCTTCAGATGAAGGGACGGTTATCGAGAGCCCAGCTCGCTTCAAAGAAGATCGACTCTCGCGTTGGACAAATAACATACAGAAGTCCGCGCCGCGGATGGCGGCCATTTGCAGGGAGAGTGTGAGTCGCTGTTTTGATAAACTTCCTGTCAATGAGATGCCCGACATCTATCTTTGGACGGGCAACCACACGTTCCCTGTTGAATGCGTTATCGTAAGCGGGAAACCAGCCGTGGTTCTTTTCCTGGAGTACTTTGGCGGCGTTCACGCGCACGGGCAGTTGGAAGGATCCACATACTACGATAACATCGGAATTCATGAAATCACGAAGAGTGTTCCCGTACTTATTGCGAGTCAGTATGCCCGCTTAATCCTGAAACAGATCGGTGTGCTCAGGGATTCCTTCCTCAGCAAGTTGATCGAATCCGGCTTTGCCTCTTATTTTTCCAATTGGGTTTTCCCTGAAATCCCGTTAAGCGCCCATCTCGGGATTAGTTCTGCCGAGCTCGAATGGTGTTTTAGAAATGAATGGTTCCTGAAAAGAGAAATGCAGCCCTACCTGCAGAGCAGGGATGAAAAAAAATCGGCAGGTACTTTTCTGGAAATAACGGGGGCGACGATAATTGGCTGCCCGACGGAACGGGTTGTTTCGTCGGATACAGGATAATTGAAGAGTACCTGAAGAAAACTTACACTTCGACACTGCGGGACATGTTAAGTGACTCTCCCGCCGAAATTGTCACCAAGACCAGATTTTTCAACACCCTGGTATAAGTCTATCACAGGATGTGACTTGATGAACAAGGACTTAAATCAAGAGCTGCCGGTCTACCTCGCAAGCTTCAACCTGTTTGATTTTGATACGAGCAGCATAGAAAAACGCTACCGCATCGTTTCCGATACCTGCGATATTGAAATCAATGGAAACGTGAAAAGACTTGTCGACTACATCAGGTCGAATGAAGGTGAAACATCCGCTTCGCTTATCGATGGGTTCAATGGGGAGTGTAACGCCAATCGAAAGGAGCTCGAGAACACTTTTTCATTGCTCTTCAAGAAAGGCTTATTGAACCATGAGAAGCAGAAGGAAAAAGATGGCGAGAAGGAAGAATCCTTTCGGAACAAAATGGAGCACCTGTGGCTGAGGGTCAGACTGATTGACACTGAAAAGCACGCGCAATTCTTCCGTTTCTTCTCCTTTGTATTTTCGAGGTCGTTTGCGGTTGCATTCGTCTCCGCCTTTCTTATTTGCGATGCAGCCTTCGTTTCACTCTATTTTTTTTCGGCGTGGAGACAGAGCCTCATCTACTACTCGGCGTTTGACTACTTCTATCTGTTCGTCTTTTTCAGCTGCGGTTCGGTGTTTTTACATGAGGCCGGGCACATTGCGGCCGCCAAAAGATTCAATGCGAAGACAGGCGGGATAGGATTCGGGATTTACTACTACCTGCTCGTTGCGTATGCCGATATCCACGAAACCTGGAACTTGCCGCGCAGCCAAAGGAGAATAGTCTCTATCGCAGGGTTTTACTGGAATATGATCTCGGTATTCCCTCTATTTTTTTTGTGTTTCATCTTAAGGTCCAGGGCGATCGCCGACTTCCTTCTTCTTTTCCATCTATCCTTCATCGGCATATTCGATCCTTTTCTCAAGATGGACGGTTATTGGTTCCTGTGCGACACGCTGGGAGTGCCGAATCTACAAACCAGAATCAGAACCTATCTATTTCGTTTCCTGCCTTCGAAGCTCTTCGGCAGGGGCGGTGGTACGGTGGATCCATTTTACAGTTATCCCAAAAAGGTTCTCAGCGGTGTGAAAGTGTACATGTCCGCATTTGTCGTCTTCATGGTCGCGTTCCTGTCTCTGTTCCTGCTGAAGGCTGTGAACATAGGTCTGCACGCGGATGCCGAAGTCATAAGTCCGTTCAGAATGATATTTGCGAAATGGGACACCGCTCTCTTCAATCATCTTCTCAGAAATGCATTCATTCTTTTCGGGGCGATTATGCTGATAGTGAATCTTGCGTGGAAATACACTGCAGGCTTCTTCAGGAAATTGCTTTCCCAGCAGGCAAGTTGATGCGAGAAGATACCTGCGGAAGAAATATGAAATCCAAGTCTTGTTTCCGGAACCGGACGCATATTTCATGCATCGGGGATGCCGGATGAAACATGTGATGCTGGGAAAAGGCAGCTCGCGTTTGAGCCGATAGGCGCGGTATCGACAAGCATGTGGTTAAGATGTGCGAATACTGAATATCATTCGACAGGATTTTCCAGGAGCCGTCGACACAATTTTGCCTCGTGGAGAGATAGTGAGAGACGATCAATGAAGACCTTCCAAAGGGGAAGGCTGCTCAAAACATTAAGAGAGGATTTCAGGGAATCATGGCCGGTTACTTCACGGTAGCCTTCAAGAGGTTCCTTAACTTTCGGAGAAGGAGGAAGAGCCTCACGCTCGTTCTCGGGGGCGCTTTCTTCCTGATACTCTTCATTATCAGTCTCTTCAGTACGCTCGTCTCGAATGTCGAAAGCTATTGGGGTAAAATGCTGCTCGGGGACGGAGCGATAGTGGTACGAGGCTACAAGAATTACAGGGTCCTGAGACCGCCGCGGACCGAAGACTATTTTCCCTACAGCAAGGTACGGAATGATCTCAGGAGAATAAGCGGCGTGAACTTTTCACCGAGGTTGAGGGTATTCGGAATGCTGGAAGGATACAGAAGCCGAGCGCAAATCTCCGCAGTGTTGATCGGGATGGAGGCGAACAGGGAACGCGCGATCCTTACCGATATCAAACTCAGCGAGGGACATTTCCCGGCGAACGGTACCAAAAAAATCGCCCTCTTCTTCGATTCGGCAGGGAGGCTGGACGTCGGCGTCGGGGACACGGTGATCGTATTCACGAGAAACATCCAGGGCTATACGGTTTACGACCTGATGACCGTGTCGGGAATAATCGAACCCAGGAATACACAGTATTTTGCCGCGGGCGAAGACCTGGGTTTCGTCCCGCTTTCTTTTGCGGATTCCATCAAGTCGGTCGATCCGGGGAAAGTGAGCGAGGTGGTCTTTTCAAGCAACGGCTTCCTGAGAAAACTGATGCTGCCGCTCCTTGTTCCGTCCCGGTTCAAAGTAGTCAATATGTGGAACTCTGAAGACATACCGTTGACCATGGGATGGATATACGGCTTCGTTTTCTGTGTTTTGCTGGCGCTGATCATAGGAATCGTATTCATTTCCATTTTTCATAACATTCACATGATGATTCTGGAACGACGCAGAGAGATCGGAGTCTACCTGACGTTCGGGGCTTCGAACTGGTGGATATTGAGAATGTGGTTCGGCGAATTCACCGTTTACCTTTTGTACTGTTCAATCCTCGGGGCGGCAGCTTCGACCGCGGTCATCCTGGGCATCAACAGCTTACAGCTGACCGCCGATTCTGCCAACATGGAAGTAATGCTGGCTTCGAGTCAATTCTCCATAAGCCTGTTGCCGGAGTATTATCTCTTCTCGTTCCTGATATTGTGGCTTGTCGTCGTGTCGGCATCATTGTATCCCATCCTGAAAGACGTAAGGGAGAACGTGATCGTGGATTTGTTCAGAAGGTGATTGCATAATGTTCTATCTCTCCTGGGCATTGAAGAACCTGTTTCACAACAGGAAACGATCTGCGGAGACGGTTTTGTTCATAGCGATAATCTCGGCGGTGTTTTTCCTGAACCTGGCCTTTCTGAAAGGAAGCCGGATACAAATGGAGGAAACACTGGAGGAGTATGTAGGTGACATCGGGCTCGATGCGAAGAGTGAGGATTACAATCTCGAAAAAATAAGAGAAGAGCTTGAAACCGGAAGATACAGGAATGCCGTAAAAACGATCGTAGGTGAATACTCACTGAGGGATGTCAGACTGATTTCAAACAATGCGTATTTGTCAGACGGCAAAGTTGAGGGCTATACTTCCAATTACTTCGGGAGGCTGAACAATATGGTAGAGTGGATGGCCGGAGGAGACGGCGGGATCAACAAGGCTTCCTGTGCGGTAATTGAAAGGGAGACAGCTGCAGACCTGGGGGTGACCGTCGGCGACAACGTGACGGTTGAGCTCAAAACGCGCGATGGTGCAATCAATACCGCAACATTTAGAATAATCGGCGTATTCATCGGGAACATATATGTTAATTCCAACACGCTGTACGTGGGAATCGAGAATGCCCGCACTCTCGGAATGGTTTCGAAAAACTACCTGAATCATATTAGGGTGTTCTTGAAACATCCCGATGACAACGGAACGCTGCGCTCGATTGTCGACAATGAGCTGGCGCAATTTGCCGATGAGGCCTACGTCGGAGTATGGAGATGGCATCCTGATAGCGTGTTGTTCTACCAGGTGTTTAATTTCAGCAGATTGTTTTTTACAATTATTGTGACATTTATCTCTGTCGTATTATTGATCGTATTGTTCTTCGGAATCCAGAACGTCTTCTTTCTTTCCCTTGCGCGGCGCTCGAATGAAGTCTCGGTCCTAACGACATACGGCATGCCATTCACGAAAATATATAGACTGATATTTTGGGAAACCGTCGTGTATTTCGCTATCGGCCTCTCGATCGGCTTCATGCTCGCAATTGTAACCGGCGGCGTGCTGTCCGGGATTAACATGACGCAGTTATCCGACCAGATGGTGGTCGTTCTCGGCGGCCCCAGCCTGCAGTTCGACTTCACCTTGAGAGACATTCTGCTTGTGATACTGTTTATGTCCCTGAGCGGGCTGTACGCAAGCATCCATTCCTTGCGCAAATATTTCAAAATGGAAATCCGGGAGATGAAAGCGGGCATACAGTGACCGTTCATCGGAAGTCACGCCGCGATAATAGGCATTCTTTCAACACACAGAAGAGAATCGGCACAAAATGAAATTAATGATCCTCCTATGCACTCTGCTTTCGGCGAGCGTCTCGCCACTGTCGCCTCAGTCCGTTAGCGGTAGATCTGGAGTGGAATACGAAAACATACTGGCCAGAAGCGATGCCGCCTTTTTCCCGCAGCTTGCACACTTTGAATTGACCATGAAACTATACGAAAACAACAGTTACGCGCGATATTACCAGCTTGACTGCTTCGTGAAGGGGGACCGAAAGTACCTGGCTGTCATAACGGACCCGCCCGTCGTAAGAAGACAATCGGAACTGAGAGTGGATGACGTTATCTGGACCTACCTGGCGAGCATAAACCGTACTTACGAGACCTCTGCAAAGGCGTCTTTTGAGGCGAGCACTTTCAGTGAAGAAGATCTATTGAGCTCCACTTTGGGCTACTTGTACAAGCTCGAAAAGGTCGAGAAGGTGAAGCTAGGTGGAAAGGAAGCCTTGGAGCTTTTCCTGGCGGCGCGGTCCGACAGGAACGCTTACTACAGGATCGATTCTTATATCAATGAACAAACGCTGCTGCCGATAGAGAGAGATTACTATTCATTTTCCGACCAGAAGATCAAGGTGGAGAAGTTTATCGAGATAAGAAAGAAAGACAACAAGCTGCAGTATCTTCATCTTGTTATGTACGACTCCCTGATAAAGGGAAGATACACGGACGTTGTCATGCAAAACTTCGAATACCCGAACAGACTGGATGATCGAATGTTCACAAAGAGATACATGGAAATTGCCACTCAGTAAGTTTGCCGAAAAATGTACGGACGAAATCGGCAGGCTCCCGGACCCGGCAACATGATTCGCAGCCAGTCCGCATGCCTGACCACATTTTCCAGGTGCCTGCCGGCGTTTATCATTCTATCGGCATCGCTCCCCGTCTTTGCGCAAAGTAGCAAGAGCATCGACTATTCTTTCTTTGCGTACAACGGGTACGTTACACAGAACCGGTCCTACATAATGCAAACCGGCGGCAAATGGGACGACTACTTGTCGAGCATCGGCGCTGAGCTGTCGTTTCTAGGCGGCGGTTTCGCAAAGACGCAATTTGAATCCGATTTGAGATACGTCATGACATTTTCAAATCCCAGGAGCTCGACGTTTACCCTCCGGCAGCTGTATGTCAAAGTGCCTTTTTCCGATTATATGTTTCTGACCGTGGGAAAGAGAGAAGAGAACTATGGCCTGGGTGATTTTTATAACTTCTCGAACAGGCTGAGCCCTAAAGAGAGAACCCTGGGACATATGGATCAACTGCAACGTCAGGCGCCTGCGTTGATAAGATTTGACTGGATTGTTTCGCCGGGTTTCTCGGCTTCTGCGTTCACATGGTCCACCGACTCTCTTTCGATCGACTCGCTGGACTGGAAATACTCCAATGTCGGGGCTTCAACCGAGCTCCAGCTCGGTAACTTCTACAGCGGGATTTATTTCTACTATGAAAGGCTCAAGTTCTGGTCGATCGGCTTGGACATTTCCCAGCAAATGAATTCGTTTAGGCTGTACACCGAGGGCATCGTCAAAGAACACAACGAACAGTACTACAGTCACCTGTTGAATTTTGCCGGGGGAGGCATTCAGGCCGCGTTTTCCACGGGAATCGACTACGAATGGAAATACTATTCCGCAAAGCTGGAGTACACGGTCAGAACGGAGGGCTTCACGACGGACCAGAGAACGGAGATAGAAGCGTACATAAGGCGCACCGGAGATCTGTCGGGCTACAACCAGAGTTACTACGGCAAGAACTACTTGGGATTGGATTGGGAAGCTTCACAATTGGCCTCGCCAAACATAACGCTGAGTGTTACGGACCTCATCGCGCTCGATTCATTTGGGGGCCAGCTGGAAATAGGCTGCTCCTATCTTGCCAGAGAGGATGTGACCATAGGAGCGGATGTTGTGTATAACTACGGGGAGAAAAACGCTGAATACGTGTTATTGGCTCCTTATAGATTTCAGGGAATTGTCTCCTTAACTGCCGATTTCTAACCTGTGTTCATGATCGTGTTTCCGGATCCCTGAAAAGCTGCAACATAATCGAAGCTTGGTCTAGCCTCATACGCAGGACCAAATCATTTTCCACCCTTTCGACAATCGATAGAAGTTTAGTCCACGGCCTTTCTGTCGTATCCCATCGTAGTTACGATAGACCTGATCGTCTGTCAGGCCCTGTAACCCTCGACGGGTCCGACAGGCTTGCCGGAGTCTGCTGACCGGATAATCTTTCGAATATCCGGTATGCAAATCCTCTTGTATGCCACTTCTGTCCTTTCGTTCATAAGGATAAGAAATGGCGTCGCTATTGTAATAGTCAAATTACAGGGCGGGGGAATACTCATGGTCGGGGCGTGGGGAATACTTTTGGCCCCAGACCTGGGGAATTATTATGGCCCTGAATCAGCCTAACGTGGGGAATATTTCTGGCCCTCGACACGGCGGAGCGTTATCTTCTTCCGTTAATTCTCTCCAGGATTTCTGCGATAGCGCCGGATTGGTTTTTGAGCACCGCAGTCTGTTCTTGATTCGCTTCCTTTTCGCAAATAACTTGTTTGTTAACGGTATGGAGCGTGCGAAGAATCGTCGCATCTGTTAAGTAAATTACTGGATATGGAGACTGAGAAGCACAAAATATTGGTAATAGATGATGATGAGGGGATAGTCTATGCACTCAAACAGCTATTCCTGAAAGATGGCTATACAGTTGCGACCGCCGGCGATGCGCTGAAAGGTTTGGAAATCCTCCCTAAGGAAAACCCGAGGCTCGTTTTCATGGATATAAACATGCCTGGTATGAACGGGTTGGACACGCTGAAGGAAATCAAGAAGAAGAATCCGACGCTGCCGGTCATAATGGTCACAGGATACGGCACGGTCGAGACGGCGGTGCGTGCAATGCAGTTCGGCGCCTTCGATTACCTGACAAAGCCGCTCGACATCCAGCAGGTGCGTAGGGTGACGGGAGAGGCGATCGCACGACTGGACGGCATCGAAAAGTCGAACAACAGCGCAAACCCGTTCAAGGCGGAATTCGCCGACAAATACGTGCTCGTGGGGAAGAGTCCGCAGATGCAGAGTATCTACAAACTCATCGGCTCCGTTTCAACCACGCCCAATCTCACTCCGGTACTTTTATTGGGCGAGAGCGGAACCGGAAAAGAACTCGTGGCAAGGGCCATCCACAGCTACGGAGCCGAATCGGACCAACCGTTCACCGCGGTGAACTGCACTGCGGTTCCGGAGACGCTGCTCGAATCCGAACTCTTCGGCTACGAGAAGGGCGCGTTTACCGGTGCGAATGAGAGAAAGCCCGGCAAGTTTGAAATAGCGAAGCGCGGCACGATATTCCTGGACGAGATCGGCGATCTCTCGCCGATGCTCCAGCAGAAACTCCTGAGGGTGCTCCAGGAACGACAGTTCGAGCGACTAGGCTCGAACGAGACTTTGGAAGTCGGCGCAAGGTTTATCGCGGCGACAAACCGAGACATAGAGGCCGAGGTCAGAAAAGGAAACTTCAGGAAGGATCTCTTCTACCGGCTGAACGTTATGGTCATCAGTCTTCCTCCGCTTCGCGAACGGCAGGAGGACATACCGACCCTCGCGGACTATTTTCTCGCCAAATACTCGGAGCGGTTCGGAAAGAAGATCAGCGGCTTTTCGGAGGATGCTCTACAGACTCTGGTTCGTCTCCAATATCCGGGCAATGTTCGCGAACTGGAGAACATCGTCGCGCGCGCAGTCGTTATGGCGAAGCAGGACGTTATCACTTCCCACGGGCTTGGGGATATGACGGGTCTGCAAACAGATGGAGAAAACGGATACGACGGCAGAAACTTTGCCGAAGCGAGGAAGCATGCCATCGACAGCTTTGAGAAATCATTCGTCGTCGAGACGCTGAAGAAGTTTCAGGGCAACATCGTTGCCGCGGCGCGGTCGTCCGGCATGACGCGGCAGAATTTCCAGAGGCTCGTCTCCAAACATTGCATCGACGCGGACGATTTCAGGAAGAAATAGTGGGCCCTGCCGGTGATTAACATCAATCGCCTTTTCCCATGGCTGTCTATCAGGACAAAACTGATCATTGCTTTTACGGGGTTGTCCATCATTCCTATCGCAGTGGTCGGCGTCTTTGCGGTCTGGGCCACTGCCGGCAACCTTGTCGGCACGGCGACAAGGGATCTCAATAACGACGTTCAACTGGTGCGGCAGCGTGCGGGGGATTTTCTCGGAGGAGTTGAGACAGATTTGAAGTTCCTGTCGGATTCCTCTCCGTTCCGCCAAATTAGTAAGCAGCTTGCCACCGGTGAACCTGCCGCGGCGGTGCGCCCGCTTGAGTCTGAGCTCCTCGATTTCGTCAAGACCAAGAAGGACTATTACAGGATCGCGGTACTCGACAGGTCCGGGGCGGAGATCATGCGAGTCGGGTCTACCTCCGGCAAATTCCGTTCAGGCGGATTTGCCGCCACGCCGCGGAAAGATCTCAGCCGGAGTCCTGAATACTACTACGTTTTCCTCACCGACTCGTTGAGAAAGGACCAAACCGTCTTTTCCCCGGCAGAGATCCTGGGAGAAAATCGCAGACGCATTGCTGTTGTAAGTTTCGCGACGCCGCTCTTCGACGGTGACAGAAGAACAGGCATCCTGGTAGCAGATATCTACGCGTCAAGGTTCTTCCAGATAATGGAATCCGACTCTGCTCACAAATATGACAGGAGGATTTTCCTCGTCAGCGGCGACGGACATTTCCTGTACGATTCGCAGAGGAAGAGGGATTGGAACAAGCTCTTCGTGCTGGCCAGAGCCGATATAAAGAGTGAATACCCCGCGCCGGTTTCTGCCGAACTCCTTTCCGGCAGAACCGGAATTATCACGAGCGGGATAAGACAGGTTGTCTCTTATGCTCCGCTGTTTCCGAACAACCATACGACGGAAGGTCAGGACATCGAAGCAGCCTTCTCAATGCCGTTATTCGTCGTCGAGGCGATACCGAAAGAAGTTCTAATGGGACCTGTCTACTCAGCTACATTCGCTTTCGGTGCGGCAATTATCGGTTTCCTCATTCTGTCCGTGACGCTCAGCCTTCTCGCGACACGGCAGTTCACGAAACCGATCGGGGAGATGAGAAGAGGCGCAGAGATCATATCCGGCGGAAACTATGAGCACCGGCTCAAGATCGAGACGCGTGACGAGATAGAGAAACTTGCGGACCAGTTCAATACGATGGCGGAGTCTCTGATGGTACGAGATAAGGAGCTTCAGAACCACAGGGCAAGTCTCGAGAGGACGGTTGCCGAGCGGACAAAGGAGCTATCGGATGAAAAATCGAAACTGCAAACGATACTCGATAATGTACCGAGCGCGCTTCTTGTTCTCGACAAGAAGCTGAGAATACAGACGGTGAGTGCGGCTTTTTCGAAGGTCACAGGCTATCAGCCCGAGCAGGTCATCGGAAAGAACTGCAGGGATTTCTTCTGCGCCGCGGGCTTCTGCCAGACTTGTATGAGCCAAAACGTGATCCAGACCGGGAAAGTCGAGGGCCATCTCGATCAGGTATTGAACTCAGACGGGACCGACAGGTACATCGAGCACTTCGCCGTGCCGATGGAGAAGGACGGGGAGGTCGACTCAATACTGGAGATAGTTACCGACGTAACAAACAGAAAGCGGCTCGAGCAGCATCTCGTGAAAACCGAGAAACTCGCCACGATGGGAGAGCTCGCCGCGTTCATAGCCCACGAGTTCAGGAATTCTCTGACTTCGATTAAGATGATTCTGCAGCTGATAAGCGAGTCGCAGGACCTCGATGCTTCGAAGAAGGAGTCTCTGATGGTCGCTTTGAATTCGGCTTACAGGATGGAATCAACTGTGTCGGAGCTCCTCGGCTTTGCTAGACCGACAAAGATGGATTTCAAGACGGCCTCCGTTAATAAGGTCGTCGAGGAGAGCATAGCGTTCGTCAAGGTGCGGGCCGACAAGGCGAGGGTGAGCCTTGACAGGAATCTCGATAAGGCTCTGCCTGATTTGTCGCTGGATGTCGTTCATCTAAGGGAAGCACTCGTGAACATTATCCTCAACGCTGTTCAGGCGATAGAAAACTGTGATTTCTCGCTCCCGCTGAGAGAAGAACATGAGCAACGGGCTTCAAAGATCTCGATCGCTACAAGGACGACCCGGCTTGGGAAATCGCTGCGAGATTTTATGTACGTTGAATTGACGGAGCCTTTAATGGATCAGCATCCCGACCTTGAAGAAATTGTGTTGAAGAAAGGAACCGAATGCGTGCAGATAGAAATAAGTGATACAGGGCCGGGAATAGAGAGGGCAAATCTCTCGAAGATATTCGATCCGTTTTTCACAACGAAGCCGAACGGGACGGGATTGGGCCTCTCGATGGCGAAACGAGTTGTCAACGGTCATGGCGGAATTATAATCGTGGAGAGTAAAACCGGTATCGGCACGAAGTTCAGGATAATCCTGCCGCTTGTGCACCCGACGTTTACCGTCGGCGTGGCGTAGGGAAACTTGTTCCAGCGCGCCACTGGAATTCTCTGACCATTCGCTCTACTCGTCATGAGTGCCAATCCAAATCCAAATGAAATCATCTTCGTCTTCAATGGCCAGTGCCCTATGCCGGAGCCGACTCGAATCGACCAGAGTTTCCCAACTCTCTTGAAACGGAGCGACGGGTGAGAGGTGTCGTTCTTCAGAAGCTCGAAATTGATTTTCGATTTCTTCTGCCTTAAGCGAGCATATTCTTCCTCTGGAAGTAAGCTGATAGCATCCTTGATTTCTTCTATCTCCGCTTTCGACATAGGTTAATCCTCCTTGGTCTTGAAGTAATTCGACGGCCGTTCAGTTTCAACATTAAGCATCCGAGTCGATATCGACTTGATTCATCATGGCGCAGGCAGACCTTGCACAGGTTCAGAAACCTTCGCAAGGTTGGACCTTGAGCCTGCCACTTTCATTTTACATCTGTCAATCGCCGCTTGTCACTCCAAGCTGATTTTACACTCGCACCCGTTTATAATCTCGTTATTTAGCACTATTTCCAGATCTCGGCTGGCGGCATATCCTTTGCCCGTCTAGTCCTGAACGCTGTAATACTATGATGCACACGCCTAAAGTTTTGGTCTTGGATGACGACACAAACATCCTCCTCGCGTTTCAGGATTTCCTGAAGGGCGAGGGGTGTGCCATGGTGGCTGCTCCGGCGCCAAAGGAAGCGCTTCAAGAAATGGAGAAGGAAACATTCGATCTTCTCATAACTGATTTGAGATTGAACATGGAATCGGGAGTGACCTTCATGATTCACGCAAAGAGGCTGCAGCCGAATACGCCGATCATCGTGATCACGGGTTATCCAGATACGGTGAGTGAGTCTGAGCTGAAGTCGTATGGCGCCAGTTACCTCCTCCTGAAACCGCTTGAACTCAAGGACCTGCAACACGCGGTGCGGAGTTGCCTGCAACACAGCGCGACGCACGAACTGAAGAGTTGATGCTTTAAATCAGACTCATAAAAAATATAGTGGAGGCAAATATGCATTTATTGTTAAATGCAAGGAAAACATCAAGGAAGAGCGGCAGAGCGCTTTTGCTCGTCGTGGCTTTGATAGGGGCCGTCGTGATTTTCTCAAGCTCGAAAGCCTATTGCATACCGAGCTACGCCCGCCAAACCGGACTGGCATGCAGTTCCTGTCATTACAATTTCCCGCAGCTTACCCCGTTCGGCAGATTGTTCAAGCTGAACGGATACACAATGGTCGGAAGCCCGACGCTGGTTGCTGCTCATGACCAGACGAACGATCTCCAAATACTCAGCAGTTTCCCGCTGTCCGCGATGGTGATGACATCGTTCAGCCAGGTCAGCAAGGCGACGCCCGGCGCGGAGGCGAGCGCCACTCAATTCCCCCAGCAGCTGAGCTTTTTCCTGTCGGGCGAAATCACGCCAAAACTTGGCTCGTACATTCAGCTCACATACGATCCCTCGGCAGGCACGATCGGCATGGACATGGCTGAGTTCAGGTACGCTGATCACACAATGGTGGGCGGTAAAGATTTGCTATACGGAATAACATTGAATAACAACCCCTCGATGGAAGACGTCTGGAACACCACGCCAGCGTGGGGATTCCCATACGCCTCATCCGCCGCAGCACCGACGCCGAGTTGGTCGCCGATCCTGGATAACACGATGTCCGGCAACGTCCTTGGACTCGGAGCATACGGCCTTTACGACAATCTCCTCTACGTCGGAGTAACCGCTTATCACTCCGCCATACAGGGGCTCTCCTATCCGGCAGATTCAACCTGGGCTGACAACATAAAAGGCGTGTCGCCTTACTGGCGCGTCGCACTGCAGCACGATTGGGGAACGCAGTACCTCGAAGTCGGGACGTTCGGACTATCCTCGAGCCTGTTTCCAGCAGGAATTTCCGGATCGTACGACGACTACACAGACATCGGCTTCGATGCGCAGTACGAAAAGTCTCTCGGCGGCGGCGAGCTCATCGGTCATGCGAGCTACATAACCGAGAAGCAGAACCTTAACGCCACATTTGCGGCAGGCGGATCTTCTTCAAACAGCCTGACGCTCAATACTTTCAAGATCGATGCGAACTACGACTTCTCGTCTCCTTTTGCCGTAGCGCTCGGATATTTCACGACCTCTGGAACGAGCGACGCCGTGTTCTATGCGCCCGCGTCGGTGACGGGCAGTGCCAACGGCTCTCCGAACAGCAGCGGGATTACAGCTCAAGTGTCTTACATCCCCTGGCTCAATACACAGATATCACTTCAGTACGTCGCATACTCGAAGTTCAACGGAGGCTCGACCAATTACGACGGTTCCGGAAGAAACGCTTCTGACAACAACACATTGTATTTGCTAACCTGGTTCGCCTTTTAAAAAGGAATACAAAAATGAAAACGAAAATAATCTCGTCAATCCTGTTATCGACACTCGTCCTTTCCCTCATGGGTTTTGAAATGGCGAGCAACCTTCCTCAAGCCAAGAAAGGCGCCGTCGACAACGGAATCGGACCGATCAAGTCGGTGAAATTAGGAAAGATAGACCAGAGCCTCGTGAGTGAAGGGAGCTCGATCTTCTATTCGAAGTGCTACCTTTGCCATGATGTTGACCAGACAAAATTGGCGCCGCCGCTGCGCGGAGTCGCAAAGAGGCAGACCCCGGTCTTCATTATGAACTACCTGCTCAACACCGCTGAGATGCAGGCGAAGGATCCCACCATCGAGGCGCTGATGAAGCAATTTCCCAACGTTCCGAAGATGCCCGACCAGCAGCTTACGAAGGACCAGGCGCGCGCGGTGCTCGAATTTCTGCGAACCATTGAATAACTATCCGTTAATTCTCCCGCCTCACTCAACGGGGCGGGAGTGCCTAAAAACGTCAGAATGCGACATCTCATGAAAAAGATACTGATACTTCTTGCTATTGCGGTAGGTTTTGCGGCAGGCGTTTTCGTGGTGAACACGGCAGTGGACAAAAGAGAGGAGTTCACACAGCCGATAGACTTCAGCCACGCTATTCATGCGGGAAAGTTCAAGATCCCCTGCATGGCCTGCCACCAGAACGTCATGCTTGGTGCGCGTGCGAGTATCCCGAACATCGAAGTATGCGGCGCGTGCCATTCCACGCCGATGCAGAAGACACCTCAGGAACTGCTCGTTTACAAGTACGTTAGCGAGCACAAGCAGATACCGTGGTACTATATCTATCACGTTCCGGACTATGTCTATTTTTCCCATCGCAGGCATGTCGCGCTCGGAGAGCTTGATTGCAAGCTGTGCCACGGCAACATGGCGGCTCTCAACTCGCCGCCTACCAAGCAGTTCCTCCAGATCAAAATGCAGAACTGCTGGAATTGCCACGAGAAGCACCATGTCACCACAGACTGTTCGCATTGCCACAGATGAAGTAATTCGAAACTCTAAATCCGAAATCCTAAACAAATTCAAATGTTCAAAATTCATAATCCCAAGGGACGATACATGGAGCCGCACACCGCAACGTTCGCCAATGCTGCTTCGATTCATTTCCGCCCGAAAGATGTTGGTGCGGCGAATTGTTTGCTTTTGCCTTTCGTATTTGGAGTTTGTTTAGGATTTAGAGTTTCGAAATTAGGATTTTCTTTCGCACTAGAACCTGTCAATACCTCGCCGGTTTCCGGCTCTTTCAACGGAGATACCACCCTATGGAAATAAATAGACGAGACTTTGTAAAACTTCTGGGCGGATCGCTGATCGGATTCGCGGTCGGTGGAGTCGGCGATGCCCTCCTCAAGATTCCCAATATGGTCGTCCCGCTCCTATACAAAGGACCGCGTATTGAAACCTGGAAAGTGACGACCTGTGCCAAGTGTCCCGGCAAGTGCGGGCTTCGCATTCGCATGGTCGATAAATTTCCCGTCCAGGCATTCGGGAATACGCTGTCGCCCGTGAACAGCGGCGGCATCTGTCCGATGGGATTGACTTCCGTGGAGAATCTGTATCACCCGGACCGCCTGACCTCTCCGATGAAGAAGGTGAACGGCAAGTTCCAGGAGATATCATACGCTGAAGCGTACGGGATTCTGTCGAATGCCCTAATGAGCAACAGTAAGGGCAAGACTGCTTTCGTCGCTCAGACCGATTCCGCCTTCATGGGTGGTTTGATCAAGCAGTTCATGTCAGGCCTCAATTCAGAGAAAGTCGCCGTCGGCAACTTCGACTCCGCTTCTGTGATGCCGTTTGACCGAATCATGGCCGATCACCCGGACTTCATCGATTTCGGAGCATGCGATTTCATCATCAACTTCGGATCGCAACTTACAGAGATCTCGGAAAGCCCGCTCTATTTCTCCCGCGCGATAAACGATTTCAGATCGAAGAGAAACGAATTCGTGACGTTCTCTCCGAAGCTTACTCCAAGCGCATACAAGGCGAACCGCTGGCTTCCTGTTTCCCCGGAGTATTACGAGGATGTGGCGCTCGGCCTCACTTACGTTATCCTGTCAGACGGCACATACGATAAGACGTTCGTCCAAAGAGAGTTCAAGGACTTCGACGGATTCAAGAAACTTGTCACGGACAATTACAGTCCGTCGTCAGTCGAAAGCAGGACTGGCGTCGCTTCCAAATATATCATCGAGACCGCGCGGAAATTTGCAAACGCTTCCGCGCCGGTCGCCTATTTTGACGAGTCGATATTGTATTCATCTAACGGAACGAGGAATGCGTATGCGGTCATCGCGCTGAACGCCCTCAAAGGATTCGCCGGATACGGAAAGCTTAAAGACCAGGAGTTTCCCGATCTCGAGAGCGGAAAGAAGGCCGGCACGTCCCAGCCGTCATGGAACAGCCGCATGCTTATCGGGGACAAAGATGTCAGAATGTTGATGATCTACCGGAGCAACTTCGTCTTCAATTCGCCGGATGCTGAGGAGCTTCGGAAGGCTATCTCGAATATTCCGACGGTCGTCAGTTTCTCGCCGTTCATCGATGAGACAAGCGAGCTGGCTGACCTCATAATTCCCGACCATGACGATCTGGAGAAACTGGACGCATTCAGCTCAACGGTCACCGGCGCTCCGGTCATCAGTATGCAGCAGCCTGTGGTCAAGCCGTTCTA
>CAZRXH010000017.1:25726-43313 GCA_964603995.1 uncultured Bacteroidota bacterium
ACAAGACTTACGGCGTAAACCCGCTCAAGTTTTCACATGAGGTCTTTGATCAGGAGACAGGGTATCCTTCTCTGTCCGGGACCAAAGTGAAGATCAGTTGAGTCGATATCTACAGGAGTAAAAATGCCAAAATATGGGATGGTAATAGATCTTAACAAATGCACTTCGTGCCAGGCGTGCGTCACGGCATGTAAAATTGAGAACAACGTACAGATAGTTCCCGAGCAGGATGCGCAGCACGGAAGAGCGATGTTCTGGATGAAGATGCTCACGATGGAGTTCGACGGCGACTATCCGAACATCAGGCCGAAGACGCTCCCGCGAAACTGCATGCAGTGCGACGAGCCGTCGTGCATCAAGGTTTGCCCCGTCAGGGCGACTTATAAGAATGAAGTCGGCATCGTGGCACAGATTTATCCGCAGTGCATCGGCTGCAGGTATTGCATGGCGAATTGCCCGTACACCGTGAAAGTATTCAACTGGGACAGGCATGAGCAGCCGAAGGAAGTAGAAAAGTGCTACGATCCGGACGTGTCGGTCCGTCCGAAGGGCGTGGTTGAGAAGTGTACGTTCTGCATCCACAGGCTCCAGGCCGCGTCGGAGAAGGCGAAGGCGGAACACCGTGAGCTCGAGCCCGGGGATTATGTCCCGGCGTGCGTGGAAGTCTGCCCGGTGGATGCGATTAGTTTCGGGGATCTCGATGACAAGAAGAGTGATGTCTCGAAAGAATCCCGCGACTACCGCTCATTCGCACTTCTAGAGGAACTCGGCACGGTTCCGAAAGTCCGCTACCTGAACGCTATCGAATGAAGAAGGGTATTCAATCATGAGCTATCAAAATCTCCACGATGAAGACGAAGTCCTGTTCAGGCCGATCTACGAGACAAACAAAAGCTTCTATGTCATCGTCATCGTCCTGACGGCGGTCTTTCTCTTCGGGTTGGGCTGCTACATACACCAGTTGTTCTACGGACTCGGCGCCACAGGCATGGATGAGCCGGTATCGTGGGCGTTTTACATCGTAGACTTCGTCTTCTTCATCGGCATTTCCCATGCGGGCACGCTTATCTCCGCTATACTGCGCCTGTCGAAGGCCGAATGGCGCCGCCCGATCACGAGAATGGCGGAAGTCATCACAGGAATTGTGCTCGCAATCGGAGGACTTCATCCCGTGATCGATCTCGGAAGGCCCGACAGGATACTTCACCTCTTCGAGAGGGGCCGTCTCCAATCGCCTCTGCTCTGGGACCTGACAAGCGTGACGGCGTACTTCACCGCCTCCACAATTTATCTCTATATCCCGATGATACCGGACATAGCGCTCCTTCGCGACCGGGGCGGAAAGCTGCAGAACTTTTACAGGATACTGGCATGGGGATACAAGGGAACGCCGAAACAGAAGCACGCGCTCGAAAGGGCAATAAACATACTCATGGTGATGGTCATACCGATAGCGATCTCCGTTCACACGATCATCGCCTGGATATTCGGAATGACGCTGCAGCCCGGATGGCACAGCACGATATTCGGACCGTACTTCGTCGTCGGTGCAATCTATTCCGGGATCGCGGCCCTTGTAATTGTCATGATCGCATTCAGGAAGGTATATCACTTCGAGGACTACCTTAAGGAGATTCACTTCCAGTATCTGGGCACGCTGCTTCTCGTCGTATCGTTGCTCTGGACTTACTTCACTTTTGCAGAATACCTGACGACATTCTACGGTCATGAGCCGGCAGAGATGAGGGTCTTCCTGTATAAATTCGTCGGGCCGTACGCGCCTTTCTTCTGGTTGATGGTCGTGTGTAATTTTCTCATGCCTATCATCATTCTCAGCAACAAGAAGACTAAAACGATCAAAGGCATCCTGGTCGCTTCTATAGGAGTCGTCATAGGAATGTGGCTCGAAAGGCTGATCATAATCATACCCACTCTCGCGAACCCGAGACTCCCTTACCCGACCGGCATGTACACGCCGTCGATTACGGAAATAGGCATCGCCGCCGCCGCAACTTCCGCGTTCGTGCTGGGTTTCATGGGTTTTTCGAAACTGTTCCCGCTCATTTCGATCTGGGAGACAAAGGAAGGGAGGGAGCATAGCATTCATGAGGTCTCGATGAGATTGAAAGAATATCTCCCCGGTAAGACCGAGGAGAGCCGGGTCGAGGCATCCGTGAAAGCGGAGATTTGATGCCCGGCAGAGTCAGATTAACTTCATTTGTTTGCCGCGGCTCCTTGCCGAAGCGACGAAGGGAATTGTAAACATGAAAGACAGAACGATCTATTATATCCAGCTCCTGACCCTTTCCTTCAACTGGATACTCGCAATAAGTGTGACCTTGTGGTTCATCAACCTGGTCGTCGTTGCCAACCAGGTAAAGGACACGCAGACAGCCTCGCTGTGGATCAGCGTATTCGCAATCACCGTATTCTGGATACTTGCCGGCGTGCTGTCGTATGTGTTCTTCAGCCTCCACAAATATGCCGATGAAATGGAATGAGGATAACTGTATGGCGAAGAATTTCACATTGAGAACAGCAATTATACTACTACTTTTTGCGTCGGGTCTGTCGGCGCAGCAGCTGCCGAAGAATCCGCTTGCCGGAAGGGAAGTGTTCGAGAAGGAAGGCTGCCTGAACTGCCATGCCGTCAACGGAAGCGGCGGTACCATTGGGCCTGACTTCGGGAAGCAAGTGTTCCCGGGAAATGCTTACGATCTTCTTTCCAAAATGTGGAACCACTCACAGAAGATGCTTCTCGAAATGGCGAGAACAAAAACCGAAAGGCCGCATTTTACCGGACGAGACTTCCGACAGCTCGGCGACTTCCTGTATTTCATCCGCTATCTCGGACAACCCGGCAACGCGTCGGCAGGCAGGAGGCTCTTCGTGAGTAAAGGCTGCGTCGAATGTCACTCTGTCGGAAGACCAAAGCGCGGAAAGATCGCGCTGGACAGCATGAAGATCTACGTGTCCCCTGTCAGGCTTGCGCAGGCGATGTGGAACCATTCAATCCTCATGCACAATCGTGGAGTATCGAAAGGAGTGAAGCTCCCGACTTTCTCCGACAACCAGTTTGCCGATCTAACCGCTTACATCCGTTCGGCGAGCTCACTCAAGTCAGACGAGGAAATCTATTCTTATCCCGGCAACCCCGTCCGCGGCGAACAGCTGTTCAAGGAGAAGGGATGCTATTATTGCCACGCTGAAAAGCCGATCGGCCCGACGGTTGGCCACATCAACACGAACCAGAGCGTCACCGAGATCGCGGGTATAATGTGGAACCACTCCGGGAAGATGGCGCAGGCGATGAAGACGTTGAAGCGTCCCTTTCCGTTATTCTCCGGAGACCAGATGGCGGACGTGATTTCATATCTTTACTTCGAAGGCACGCCGAAGACGACCGGGTCAGCGGAACTTGGTGCGCGTCTGTTCAAAGAGAAAGGTTGTGAAAACTGCCATCGAGCGGGGAACCGCTTCGATGCGCCGGCGATCGGGAAGTTCGGGCCGTTCCACGATAAAGACGACTTCCTCGCTGCTCTATGGAACCATGCACCGCAGATGGAAGAGATTCTGCTCACAAAAGGGGAACAACTCCCTGTCCTTCTCCCAAATGAGATCAAATCTTTGTATCTTTTTATAGATGCGAAGGCAAAAGCAGGGAAGTGAAGTCCAGACAAAGAGTCTGATTGATGCAGTTGAAATAATTCCCGGATGCATGAGATCTGATGACGATCGGAGCCGCGGGACGTCCATCAGTCCATGGCTCCTTCTGGGCGCGGCCTGCATGTTGTCGTTCCTGCTGTACCCGGGTTTCGCGAGCGCCGGCGAAGTGAAGGGGAAAGTGTTCATAGCCGGCGGGATGAGCGATGCGAATGCGGTGGTTTATATAGAGAATGTCGACAGCGTTTTCGCCCCGCCCGGCACCGCGGCTATTATGGATCAGAATCATCTTATGTACATGCCCGAAGTCCTGCCGGTTCTTGCGGGGACGACGGTGAAATTTCTGAACAGCGACGAAGTGCTCCATGATGTCTTTACTCCCTCTCCGTGCGCAGGGAGCTTCAACCTCGGCTCTTTTCCGCCCGGCGAAAGCAAGACTCACGTTTTCAAGAAGGCAGGATGTTTCGCCCTGATACTCTGCGACATTCACCCTGAGATGCAGGCCTGGATCGCGGTGCTTCAGAACCCGTACTTTGCTGTAACCGACCGCGCAGGTAATTTTGTGATAAAGGGAATACCGGCGGGCACATATACGCTTCGTGCCTGGTTCGGTTATTACAAAAGTGAATCGGTCAGGATAGTTGTGCCTCAGAACGGGAGTGTCAATACGGATTTTCAACTCAGACAGTAAGTCTTGTTGCTCCGAAGACTTGTATCCTTGATGCTCTCCCCGACGGTTGAGCCGTGCGAATGCGAGGTCTTCGGGTAAAGGTCTTCAGGTCTTGCCGAGTCTTCCACACAATGCCATCCTCAGTTGACAAGGATCCTTTCGGAGGAAGAAGCCCGTGCCAGGCAGTCTGCACAGGATGGACGGAGCGCTTACCGTTGGATTTCCATTCTGTTTAGGCTATAATTCCATAGAAGATGAGAATGCCTGTATCACTGCAGCGCCGTGTCCTCCGTGAGTTTTTCCAGTGAAACAAACAATTGCCAAAGGAAGTGGAGAATGAAACTAATCCCAACCTTCATCGTGTTGTTGACCGCCGTTTCTGTAACGCTTGTGCCGGAATCCTGGGCGCGCAACAAGAGCGGTTCAGCCGAAGAGGGCATCCGTGCTTATCTCGATACCAACCTGACATTTGAAGAGAGAGCGGGGGCTCTCGTCTCCCGTATGACTCTTGACGAGAAGATCTCACAGATGCAGAGCAACGCCC
The DNA here is from genome assembly GCA_964603995.1 of uncultured Bacteroidota bacterium. GTDB lineage: Bacteria > Bacteroidota > Ignavibacteria > Kryptoniales > JAKASW01 > JAKASW01. The sequence continues at coordinate 30,604 of CAZRXH010000017.1, forward strand.
CGGGGATCCCGCGGCTTGGTGTGCCGGCGTACAATTGGTGGAACGAGTGTCTGCACGGTGTGGCAAGAAACGGAATTGCAACCGTATTTCCGCAAGCCATAGGGATGGCCGCGACATGGGATCCGAAGTTGATCCAGGAAGAAGCGGACGTGATCTCAACAGAAGCAAGAGCGAAATACAACTATGCCATCAGCAAAGGCGAACACGGGATGTACCAGGGCCTCACTTTCTGGTCGCCGAACATAAACATTGACCGCGATCCGCGCTGGGGAAGAGGGCAGGAAACCTATGGTGAGGATCCTTTTCTTACCTCGCAGATTGGGGTAGCCTTCGTCAGGGGACTCCAGGGCGACAATCCGAAGTATCTCAAGGTAGTCGCCACTCCAAAACACTTTGCGGTCCACAGCGGGCCGGAGACTTCGAGACATTCGTTTAACGCAGTTGTGAGCAATCGTGACTTATTCGAAACCTATCTCCCGGCATTTGAGGCTTGCGTTAGAGATGGGGGGGCTTTCTCAATAATGGGGGCATATAACAGCCTGAACGGTATTCCATGCACGGCAGATTCATTTCTTCTGACTTACATTTTAAGGCACGAATGGGGGTTCAAAGGATACGTCGTTTCAGATTGCGGAGCCATATGGGACATTTACGAAGGCCACAAATACACGTCAAGCCTGATGGAGGCTTCCGTGAAAGCCGTTGAAGCGGGATGCGACTTGACCTGTGGCGACGAGTACTCGACACTGAAGGAGGCAGTCGAAAAAGGTCTCATCTCCGAGGCTGATATCGGCACCGCCGTGATGAGACTGATGCTTGCACGATTCAGACTCGGGATGTTCGATCCGCCATCAGCTGTGTCGTATTCGAAGATTACGATTGCGGACAATAACACTCCGGCGCACCGAGAGCTTTCGAGACAAGTCGCCGACGAGAGCATTGTTCTCCTCAAGAATGCGAGGCACACTCTCCCGCTCAAAAAGAGCCTGAAGTCTGTGGCAGTGATTGGCGTTTATGCGGACGATATCGATGTTCTTCTCGGTGATTATCATGGTACACCTTCCGAGCCGGTTACGATTCTCCAGGGAATTAGAAACAAGCTGGGTCCGGATGTTCGGGTTCGCTACGCAGGAGGGTACGATTTGCTCGAAGATGAAATTCTCAATCCAACGACGATCAGTAGCGAGTTTGTTAGCCCACCAGGTGAACCGGGAATACACGGACTCTACGCCGAGTATTTCAACAACACGGATTTGAAGGGCAAGCCGGTTCTTACAAGGATTGATACCACGTTGGAGCCATACTGGGGGTTGAGCTCGCCCGGAGAAGGTATCCCGGCTCATGAGTTTTCGATGAGATGGACCGGTACGATTACACCTCCTGAGACTGGTGAATATCATCTCGGTATCATCACCGACCAGAAGGGAAGGTTATATCTCGATGGCAAACTCCTTGTCGATAACTGGAGTCCGTTTGAGATTAACGTGTTCAAGTCGAAAGTAGTCGAGCTGAAAAAGGGAAATAGATACAGTGTCGAAATAGATTATGCCGACAGTGGAGATTTCGCGGGAATCAGATTTCAGTGGCAGAAGATAAGGAAGGCGCTTGACGCGGCCAAGCTCCTGAAAGATGCGGTTGAGACGGCAAGGGAATCGGACGCCGTGATCGCCGTTGCAGGAATTTCGCCACAACTTGAGAGCGAAGAAAACAATCGCATCAATCTGCCGGGCTTCAGGGACGGTGATCGAACGAGGCTTCGTCTTCCTGAGGCTGAGGAAAAAGTATTGAAAGCGTTGTACGCAACAGGGAAACCCGTGGTTCTTGTTCTTGTCGGTGGAAGCGCGCTCGCGGTCAACTGGGAACAGGAGCATCTGTCAGCAATTGTAGACGCGTGGTATCCGGGTGAGGAGGGTGGAAATGCGGTCGCGGATGTTTTGTTTGGCGATTACAACCCTGCCGGAAGACTCCCTGTTACCTTTTACCGATCCGTCAAAGACCTTCCTCCATTTAGCGACTACAGCATGAGCGACCGGACCTATCGCTACTTCAATGGCACGCCATTGTTTCCGTTCGGCTTTGGCCTGAGCTACACTAAGTTTGAATACTCAAACCTTGAAGTGAATGATACCGACTTGAAGAGGAACGACACGCTGAGTCTGTCATTTGATGTGCGAAATGCAGGCGGGCGTGATGGAGACGAGGTCGTTCAACTCTACCTGAAAGACTTGACGTTGGCCGTTCCTCACCCGATAAAGTCACTTGGGGGATTCAGACGATTGAACATAAAGAGAGGCGAATCCAGGAAGGTAGAATTCAGTCTGCCTATGAAGTCATTCAGATATTTTGATGAGAAGAGAAATGAATTTGTCGTTGCGCCGGGAGAGTATCAGCTACAGATCGGTTCTTCGTCGACGGACATCCGGCTCACGAAAACTGTGAGAGTAGGAAATTAGCCGTGAGGGAGCATCCTGCTCCTGGCCCTGTGGCCTGCAAGCTTTGGCCTGTTTCTGCCTCCGCAACAGCACTTGAAGTGAAATAAACGTAGGGCCTGGGGCTTCATGGGGAAGGATATTCTCTCATTCAGGTCGGGCCCTTGCGGTTGGAACCGTTACTTCCGATTGCGAATAAACAGACCTGATAGATGAAGTGGTTTGCATTCAACTTGACCACTTTGCTGCGGTATTTGACTCATTCCATGCCAATACGCGCTATATTTGCAGGATTGTCTTCTCGTAGAAACTCTCCAGAATACGCGCGATTTTTGGAATATTGTTCTTGGAAATATTCGTGGCGTTTCTTATTGTTACAGTGCAATCGAAATTACTTTTCCAACTTTATCAGAGAGTCCGATTATTGAAAATTTCATTACCGGATCCACCAGCCAGAGTCCTCAAGTACACCCCAAAGGCAGTCCAATGAAGACTATTCTCATGTCATTCGCGGTTCCACTTTTCCTCGTCGGCATGATTGTCTCCTGCAACGCGCAGGAGAAGGATGTCACCAAATATGTGAACCCCATGATTGGCACAGCGCAGCACGGACACGTATTCCCTGGCGCCACGCTGCCGTTCGGCATGGTACAGTTGAGTCCTGATGAAGAAACTGCAGGATGGGATTGGTGCTCGGGATATAACTACTCTTCAAAAACAATCATGGGGTTCAGCTACACTCATCTGAGCGGTACCGGCGCTGCAGACTATGGCGACATACTTTTTATGCCGACGGTTGGGAAGGTGAGAGTCGTACCTGGCACTGATGATGATCCCAATGTCGGCTATCGTTCTTCTTTCAATCACTCCGATGAGAAGGCCTCTCCGGGCTTTTACAGTGTGCTCCTCTCGCGTTACGATGTCAAGGTCGAGCTCACAGCGACAGATCGTTGCGGTATGCAAAGGTACACATTTCCTGAGTCCGATAGTTCTAACGTGATAATTGACCTTCAACACGGCATCGGCAATACTTGCACGAATGCGTGGGTGAAGATTGTGGGCGACAGGACTGTCGAAGGAATGAGACGATCCCACGGTTGGGCCAACGACCGCTATGTCTATTTCGTTGCTGAGTTCTCGCAACCCTTCGAGAGATTCGGGACGGCCAATGACACCGACATTACAAACGGAAAAAGGGAAGCGAAGGGAAGCGACACGAAGGCTTACGTCTCGTTTTCTACAGTCAAAGGTAGGCAAGTCCTCGTAAGAGTTGGTATCTCGGCGGTGGATTTAGAAGGTGCACGAAGGAATCTCGCCGCAGAAATGCCGGACTTCAACTTCGCCAGATATGAAACATCAGCACGAGAAGCATGGGAAAATGAGCTCGGCAAAATCCGTGTAGAGGGAGGTACCAGCGCAGAGAAAATGACGTTCTATACGGCACTGTACCATTCTATGATGCATCCAAATCTTTTCCAGGATGTGGATGGGCGATACTACGGTATGGATCATAAGATTCACAAAGCTAAAGGATTTGTGAACTATACGGTATTCTCACTCTGGGATACATTCCGTGCCTTGCATCCTCTGATGACGATTATTGATCCGAAGCGGGATGATAATTTTGTCAAAACGCTGATAGAGAAGTACAGGGAAAGCGGACTTCTTCCCGTTTGGGAGCTTGCTGGGAACGAGACTTACACGATGATCGGGTATCCCTCGATACCGGTGATCTTCGACGCGTACATGAAAGGCATCCGTGACTTCAACGTTGATACGGCCTTCGCCGCAATGAAGCACAGCGCCAACCTTGATTGGAAAGGGCTCAAGTATTACAAGGAGCGAGGATTCATCCCTGCCGACAAGGAAAACGAGTCCGTCTCGAAAACTCTGGAGTATGCTTACGAGGACTGGTGTATTGCACAGATGGCGAAGAAACTCGGCAAAACGGATGACTACCGGCAGTTCAACCAGCGCTCGCTATTTTACCAGAATGTCTTCGATAGCACAACTGGCTTCATGCGCGGGAAGGAATCTGACGGGACATGGTACACTCCGTTTGACCCGTTTTCCGTATCCGGTAACTACACAGAGGCGAATGCCTGGCAGTACAGCTTCTTCGTTCCGCAGGATATTGGCGGACTAATAAAATTGTACGGCGGGAAAGAGAAATTTGCGGAGAAACTCGATTCTCTCTTCAGCGAGAGCAGCCGGTTGGAAGGCAGGTACCAACCGGATATCAGTGGCATGGTCGGACAGGATGCCCAGGGGAACGAGCCAAGCCACAACTTTCCGTATCTTTACGACTGCGCGGGCCAGCCCTGGAAAACCCAGCGTGTGGTCCGCGAGATAATGTCAAAGTGGTACACTGACAGCGTCGATGGTCTATGTGGAAACGACGACTGCGGCCAGATGTCGGCCTGGTATGTCTTCGGTGCGTTGGGGTTTTATCCGATTACTCCGGGACAAAACACGTATGCCATCGGCAGCCCAATGTTCAGGAAAGTTACCATTCAGCTAGGCAATGGGAAGAAATTTGTCATCGATGCCCGCGGCGCTTCCGGCAAGAATATATACATACAGTCCGCAAAGCTGAACGGCAAACCCTACCGGAAAGTTTACCTCACGCAGTCAGATATCATGCGCGGCGGTGAATTGGACTTCGTGATGTCAAGTAAGCCTGACAAGAGCTGGGGATTGGACAACTCGGGCCTTTTTGTCATGGCGCCGGATCACAACGTTGTCCCGATGCCGACAATCGAGTCGAGCGGAGGCATATTCTACGATTCGGCAAGTGCGTCCCTCAACTGCGCCGACGCCAGCGCGCAGATTCGCTACACGCTCGATGGCGCTGAGCCTCGCTCGAATTCACGACTTTACAACGGTCCAATCACTATCCGCAAAGCTTGTACACTTAAGGCTGTCGCGCTTCTCCCTAACGGTCGCGAAAGTATGACGACCCAGACAAGTTTTGTCAAGTCTCTTTATCCGCCAGCGAAGTATGCTAATTCGTTCGACGCCAAGTACACCGGCGACGGGGCGATGGCTCTCACCGACGGACGACATGGCACCACCGATTATCAAACCGGAGAGTGGCAAGGCTTTGACGGGACGGATCTGGACGTTGTCATCGACCTGACTAAAGAAAAGAAAATTTCGGAAGTCTCTGCAGGCTTTCTTCAGGATACCGGCGTCTGGATATTCCTTCCAGAATATGTGGACTACTACGTTTCCAGGGATGGAAAGGATTTCAAGAAGGTTGCAGAAATAAAGAACGACGTGGATCCCCGCAGGCAGAGTCTGCTTGTGAAGCACTTCAACGCCAAATTGGACAATGTCACCGCCAGGTATGTCAGGGTCTTTGCGAAGAATATCGGAGTTTGTCCTCCATGGCACGTCGGTGCCGGTTCAAAAGCCTGGGAGTTTGTTGATGAGGTGACTATAAAGTAAGTCTCTGTTGTCGATTTTGCTGGACAATTTTTCAAGTTCCGTGCAGTTTGAGCGAATTAGTTCCGATCCCTTAACCAAGACAGGAACATAGAAAGATGGAGAGAAAGAATTTATTCAGAGAGATTTCCATTCTCTTGATGTCAGTTCCCCTACTTATCTCATTGAACCTCACCGCATTCGGACAGTCAACACAGATTCTCCAGCATGGTCTGTTCCTGTCCGTCGGATCGTTGGGGCGTGGTTCCGATGCGATGATAGGAACTGCGGATCCGGTGATTGGAAAAATAGTGAGAGGTGAATCGATCCATGCAAAGGATGGAAGCAAGGTCGTGTTCGGTGGTGAAAGGAGCGAGACATGGACCGAGCATTCTGCGGACAGCGCGGGCTGGTTCAAAGGTAATTATCTGCATTCCGGTTACGCACTGTTTAACGTTAAGTCAGACGGCGATCGGGTCGGCATAATTGAAGCGATGGGAAACGACCTGGTTTATGTCAACGGCATTCCGAGAGGAGGGAACAAATACGGTTATAAAGACAACTGGGATCCGTGGGAACCCGCGTTCAACTATTCTCAAATACCTGTTGAATTGCGAAAGGGTGACAACCAGTTGCTTTTCGTCTGCAGCCGCGGATTATTGAAGGTGACGTTCCGCCGTATCGCGCCCGCAGTTCTCTTCAACACTAAGGACGTTACTCTGCCCGACTTGCTTGTCGGCCAGTCAACCAACGACTGGGCTGGTGTCACCGTCGTCAACGCTACAGACAAGCCGCTCGTGGGGGCTTACATAAAAGTCTCCAGCGAAAGCGGGCTTTCTTCAGAGACTCGGGTGCCACTGATTCAACCATTCAGCATCCGGAAAGTAGGTTTTAAGCTTGTCGGCCCGGCGCCCACTTCGGTTGGAGAAACAGCCGTTAATCTCAAGCTCATGAAAGGGCGTGATGTTGCATCGGAGGAAATTGCGAATGCGCAAATCTCGCTTAAAATCGTCGAGGCCACCGCGACACACAACATCACTTTCATAAGCACCATTGACAGCAGCGTTCAATATTACGCTCTTGTCCCACCGCGCGGTCCGGACAACGGCAAACCGAAGGCACTGTTCTTCTCGCTCCACGGTGCAGATGTTATTGCGACTAACATGGCCAACTCCTATTACCCGAAGACATGGGGCTATATTGTCTGCCCGACCAACGGCGGTCCGTATGGTTTCGACTGGGAAGACTGGGGAAGGCTGGACGCGCTGCAGGTACTGCACATCGTCAAGTCCACCCTTAATATCGATCCGGGCAGGATATACCTGACCGGTCATTCGATGGGCGGACACGGAACGTGGGTCATAGGGTCACAGTACCCTGACCAATTCGCAGCTATCGGGGCGAGCTCAGGATGGATCAACTGGTGGAGCTACGTGTTCCATCACGACGCAGCAGAATCTCCGATGGCGAAGATTCTGAGGCGGTCGATGAATCCTGTTGATCCATACAAACTTGACCAGAATTTTAAACAGTACGGAGTGTATGTCCTCCATGGCAGTGAGGATGACAACGTCCCGGTTACCGAGGCGCTCGGAATGGTGGATACTCTGAGCAAATTCGACAAGGATTTTGTGTTCCACGAACAAATGGGCGTCGGGCATTGGTGGGGATTGAACGACCAGGCCGGGACCGACTGCGTCGACTGGCCTCCGATGTTCGACTTTTTTGCGAAGCACGCCAGACCGGGCGAAGAAAGGATTCAGAATATCGACTTCACAACTGCCAATCCCGGCGTGTCTGCCAGGGATTACTGGTTGACAATATATTCACAGGAGAAGCAGCTGGAGCCGAGCAGGGCGGTCGTTCGCTTCATCCCTTCGCGAAACCGTTTCGTGGGTACCACTGAAAACGTGAAAGTTATTTCCTTCAACCTTAAGTATGCAGATAAGAGCAAGCCTTTCGAGGTTGATCTCGACAGTACGAACCTGAAGAGCGTTTCGGTTTCAGCAGGAGACGATGACCTTTGGCTTACAAGGGAATCTGGGAAATGGCAGGTCACGTCCGAACCTTCTCCAAACGACAAAGGGCCGGTAAGATATGGTACATTCAAAGACGCTTTCAGGCATGATGTGATTTTTGTCTATGGGACACATGGCACCAAAGAGGAAAACGAGTGGGCGTTTGACAAGGCAAGGTTCGACGCAGAATACTTCTGGTATCAGCGTGGCGGATCAATCGATGTCGTTTCTGATAGAGAATTCAACCCGGAAGCGAACCCGGACAGGAGTGTAATTCTCTACGGGAACGAGAAGACGAACTCCGCATGGAGCGAAGTCCTGAGCGATAGCCCGGTCAGAGTCTCCGAAGGCAAGCTGACTTTCGGAGAAAAGGTTATGAAAGGCAAGGACCTGACATGTTTCATGGTCAGGCCGAGGAAAGGGAGCGCGATTGCCAGCGTGGGAATCGTCTCCGGCACCGGTATCGAAGGGATGAGAATGACGTACGTGGTACCATACCTTCAACCATGGTTTTCTCTTCCTGACCTGACGATATTGAGCGCAAGCATTTTCTCCAAAGATAGGAACGGGATCAGTAGGAGTGGTTTCTCCGGAGAGAAGAATGGCGGTCAGATCGGCTTTGGAAGCGGAAGCGAAGTCAAGGTTGCGGGCTTCTTCGGGCTCGATTGGTCGGTCAATAATGGAGAATTTGTCGAGGAGAAGTGAACTTGAAATCAGGACTCGTTTCGTTAGCGAAGTCGAGGGTGAAGAGCGCTTTCGTTGTTGCACTGATATTTTTTCTGAGCGCCGCCGCAGTCGCACAGGTATCACGTGGGCAGGGTGAATTTCCTGTCCCGGAGATTCCGTTCGCCCCGAAGCATTATGTCTGTTACCGCGCCGATGGGCCGATCAAAATCGACGGCAAGCTAAACGAGGGATCGTGGCAGAAGGCTGCGTGGACCGATTACTTTGTCGACATCCAGGGAAGCAGTCAGCCTCTTCCCAGGTACAAGACAAGAGTCAAGATGCTCTGGGACAGCAAGTACCTTTACGTGGGAGCGGAATTGCAGGAGCCTAACCTTTGGGCCACTCTGCGGCAGCGGGACACCGTCATCTTCCGCGACAATGATTTCGAAGTCTTCATCGATCCGAACGGGAGCACGCAGCCTTACTACGAAACGGAGATAAACGCGCTCGGAACGGTCTGGGACCTTCTCCTGAGAGCGCCGTACAGAGATATCGACGCCGCTGCAATAAACGCGTTCGACATAAAAGGCCTGAAAGTCGCGGTCGGATTGCATGGCTCTCTTGACGATCCTGCCGACGTTGATTCAGGCTGGACAGTTGAGATTGCCTTCCCCTGGTCCATCCTTGGAGAGGGTGCTCTTGCCGGCGCTCCGCCTGCCCCCGGCTCCCAATGGCGGATAAATTTCTCCCGTGTCGAATGGCATCTTAAAGTGCAAAACGGAATTTATGAAAAAGAGACTGACCCAAAGACCGGTGACATACTTCCAGAGGACAATTGGGTTTGGTCACCACAAGGCCTGATAAACATGCATTATCCGGAGATGTGGGGCTTCCTCCAGTTTTCCGATAAGACGGTCGGCCAACGTGAATCGAAATTTGTCTGGAATCCGGTCGAAGACGCGAAGTGGGATTTGAGGCTTGTCTATTATGCAGAGCGGCAATACTACAACGACAACGGTGAGTTTACGTCGGACTTACTGAAGCTTAAGCTGAAGGAGCTTCCTTTGAGTGGGTATCTTTTGCCCCCGAAAATTTACGTGACGCCCGATCTCTTCGAGGCAACGCTTCATTCGGCGGATGGCAAGACCGTGGTTCACATACGACAAGACGGGATGACGTGGATTACCGGTAAATGAAACCCCTGGCTGCAGGAGTCAGTCAGGCAGACCGTATCATCTTTCGCAAATAGATATCCAACTACGAGTTAACAAGTTTGATATTGAGATGTGGAATGATTATGATCAGGATGTTAATCGTTTAACAAAAATGACGAGATGAAGCCCGCTTTGCTATCGCGTCACATTCCCCTCCGTGAACTCGTGGTGACGGAATGAAGAAGGGAATTGGTACCCCCACGATCCACGATGTTGCCAGGGAGGCGAATGTTTCCGTTATGACTGTCTCGAGGTCACTCAATAAGCCTCAAAAAGTAAGTGCCAAGACCATCGAAAGAATCCAGCGGGTCATGGATAGGCTTGGCTATGAACCGAGTCATGTCGCGCGTTCACTTGCCCGGAGCAAAACGAATACTATCGGCATAATAATGCCGGACATCAAGAATACTTTCTTCAACGGCTGGTTTCGTTCGGTCGAAGACTACGCGCGCCGGCTGGGATACACGACCCTCCTCTGTAATACCGACGAGGATCCCGACAGTGAATTGAAATTTGTAAGGTCGTTTCAATCTCACAGGGTTGACGGGATTCTGATCGTGCCTCACTCCGATGAGTCGGTGAAATACGTTATCAGAAGCGGTTTGAATTACGTGCTCGTCGATAGGATGTATGCGGACATCGAGTCGGATTTTGTCGTGACGGACCACTATGACGGGGCCTTCAGACTGTCAGAGTATCTCATTTCTCTCGGTCACAGGAATATCGGCGTATTGAGGGGATCAGGTATTCTCTTTCCAGACATTCAGAGGTTCCGCGGATTCAGTGATGCCATGGAAGAAAACGGAATCGAGTTGATCGACAATTTCATCAGGAATTGTGAATTCCGGGAATCGAATGCGTTCGAAGCGGTCACGCAGATGCTCACCGGGAAAGATCGACCCACCGCGCTTTTTTCCTTTAATAGCCTGATGACTACCGGCTCGATCAAAGCCATACAGCAACTTGGACTTAGAATTCCGGATGACATTTCGTTGGCCTGCTACGACGAAATTCCCGGCTACAACATATTCGAGCCGAAGATCACGCATGTCCTCCAACCGATTGAAGAACTTGGACAAACCTCCGCAAAAATATTGATTGAAAAAATTGAAAATCGTGATAACATGACGGTCGAGCAGATTTTTCTTAGGCCGGAACTGGTTATCGGGAATTCATGCAGAAGTTTGAAATGAGCAGTGTTTCCAAACTAGTAATTCCAGGGAGTTGAGAAGTTGAAACAGGAAATCGAGTCGCTCAGGAAAGACATCCTCGAGAGCGCCAGAAGATTATACGAGAAAGGATACGTGGCGGCGAATGACGGAAACATCAGCGCCCGCATCGACGGGAAGTCAGTCCTGATAACGCCGACGCGCATAAGTAAGGGGTTCATGAAGCCGGAGGATCTCAGCGTCATCGACATGAACGGGAAACTGCTGAGCGGCGAGCGAAAGCCGTCGTCGGAGTCCGACTTTCATTTGAAGATTTACCGCGACAGGCCGGACGTGCAGAGCGTCTGCCACGCGCATCCTCCGTACGCCACCGGGTTCGCGGTCGCCGGAATACCGCTGGATAAAATGGTGCTGCCGGAAGTTATCATCAGGCTTGGGATTGTCCCGATCGTGGAATATGGCCTTCCAGGGCACAGCGAACTTTATGATCAAATCGCGAAACATTTACAGAACCACGACGCGTTTCTTCTCGCGAACCATGGCGCACTCACCGTCGGAAGCAGTATAATGGACGCGTATGATAAGATGGAGACCCTTGAGCACGCCGCGATGATACAGTTCATCGCGCAGCAGCTCGGGAAAGTCAACACTCTTCGCAAAGACCAGGTCGAGAAGCTGATCCCGCTGCGGGAGAAATTCGGCGCGAGAAAAGACCTCAGCCTGGAATGATTGTCAAATCGCCAATGCACGAAAAACAGGACGCACTATGAGTAAACAGCTGATGCATACAAATCCCCCCGTGAAACGTCTCAAGGGAAACATGCCGAAAATAGGCATTCGTCCCGTCATCGACGGGAGAAGAAAGGGAGTCCGCGAATTGCTTGAAACCCAGACCATGCGAATGGCGAAGAACGCGGCGAAGTTCCTGACGGACAATCTGCGGCATTCGAACGGCTTGCCGGTCGAGTGTGTCATCGCGGATACCTGTATCGGCGGAGTCGCGGAGGCCGCCCAAACGGCGGAGAAGTTCGCGCGCGAAGGCGTCGGAGTATCGCTTACGGTGACGCCGTGCTGGTGCTACGGAACGGAGGTGATGGACACGGATCCGTTGACACCGAAAGCCGTGTGGGGTTTCAACGGGACCGAGAGGCCTGGCGCGGTGTATCTCGCGGCCGCCCTCGCCGGATATTCGCAGAAAGGGCTCCCGGCGTTCGGCATTTACGGCAGGGACGTGCAGGACAAGTCCGATACGGAAATTCCAAACGATGTGAGGGAGAAACTCCTTCGTTTCGCGAAGGCTGGACTCGCCGTCGCCGAGATGAGAGGGAAGTCATACCTGTCGATAGGCTCGGTATCGATGGGGATAGCCGGGTCCGTGGTCAACCCGGATTTCTTCGGCGACTATCTGGGGATGCGTAACGAGTACGTGGACATGTCCGAGCTGGTCAGGAGAATCGAGGAAGGAATTTTCGATCCGCACGAGTACGAAAAAGCTCTAAGCTGGACGAAGAAATATTGCGAAGAAGGCGAAGACATTAATTCCGACAAGAACCGCGCGCCGAGAGAAAGAAAAGACTACGAATGGGAGACGGTAGTGAAGATGGCTCTCATCGCCAGGGATTTGATGATCGGCAACGAGAGGCTCGCCGAGCTGGGCTTCGGAGAGGAGGCCATGGGCCACAACGCGCTCGTGGCGGGATTCCAGGGGCAGCGTCACTGGACCGACCACTTCCCGAACGGAGACTTTCTGGAGGCGATCCTGAACTCGTCGTTCGACTGGAACGGGAT
>CAZRXH010000018.1:0-42802 GCA_964603995.1 uncultured Bacteroidota bacterium
CTAGTTCAGAAACTCCCAATTGATCCCGAGAGCGAAGCTGTTGTCGAGCGCCGGGTAGACAGGAGCCAGCAGATAATTCTGGCCCGTAATGTTGAAGATCGTGAAATAGACGACGGCGTCTCCAACCATTCCACGCACAAAGAAGTCAGTGCTTCCATATGGCCCGAACTCGTTCAGGTCAGTCGGATAGTAGATGAGCGCTTGCGGATAGAAGTCATTTCCCCTGAACGTCGTTACAAATCTCCCTCGCAGTCCGACTTTGAGATTCAGATGACCGGTGAAGAGAATATCATGATAGTACAATTCTCCGGAGGCGGTGTATTTAGGAAGAGTGAACACCTGACTGCCGTTTGCTTTCTCGTAGATGTAGTTCAGGTTGCCGTCCGCCGCAAACTTCCAGAGCGTCAACTGAATGGACGCGTCAACCCCATAGATATTTCTCGTGTCGAGGTTGATCACGGATATCGAAGGATAAGCCGGTTCACCAGAGTATACTGTCTTGTAGTAGATCGGGTTGTCAATCATTCTCATGTAGGGCTTCACGAAGAATGTGAACCGATTCCCGAAGTCTGCAGCCACCTTCACCCGCACAACCTTGTCGGTCTCCGCAATCAAGTTCGGATTGCCGGTGAAGTTCTGAGTGACAAAATACATCTGCGATGGACTCGGCGAATGCCTGGAAATACTTCCGCCGGCGTCGATACTGAAGATTTCGTTTCCCAAACCTGCCGACGCACCGAGAGCCGGATAGAATTTCGATCCCACCAAGTCTCCGCGCCCAAACACGCCAGCTCGCACGAAATTCAACAGACTGAATTCATCGTCGGCGTATGCCGAGAAGCGGTTTCGCGAAGGAATATTTGCGTATGAATTGTAATAGTTTTCGTCGCGCACCGCCTCCGCGCCGTAATTCAGTTTTGTCTCGACAAACCCCACGCTCCCGCGAAGATTAGCTCCGAATCTTCTGCTGAGGTTCGTCAGGTAGTAAGGAATGGATACGTCACCGAACTGGAAGCTGTAATAATCGAAAAATGCCGAAGCAGTTAGGAAGCTGCCTGGATCGTTGGAGTCTGTCTGTGAATACGCAACCTGAAGATGGTGTTGCAGATAAGTCAGGTTTCCATTGACACTGCGGAGGTTGATCGTGCTTGGGTCGAAGATATCGGCAGTTATGCCGTACGGCATTGCCCCGCCGGTCATTCCTCCCTTGGTCCGGTAATAAATTTCTGTTGCTGTGATCTGCCTCGTCGAATCGATGCTGTAGCGGTACTTGCCTCGTATGTTCACCCCGTCATAAACCGAGTTCAGGAATCTGCCATCGGTTGTCTGATGTTCGAAACCAATGTCGATATTCGAGTTGTAGCCGATGTTCTGCGAGAACACCCCGTCTGTGATGAGGTAGTTGTATGGCTCCTCGAGGTGTCTCACTTTTGAATATGGCACGGCCTCGCTGTAGAGCTGCGTCTGGAAATTGATGAGGGATCCGGTGGCATCGAACTGGTAAATCGGCGCGCGAACTGCATCTATGTATTCGACGTTCTTTACGAATTCCATCGGGACATGATAGAGGTTGAGCATGGAGGTCGTCGGTTCATTCAACTCTACACCGTCAAGCAAGTATTTGGTATAACCGTTTCCTAGTCCGTCAAAATACAACTCGGAGGGAGCGCCAGGTTGGTACATGTTTGCGAGGAACGCCCCGGGGATTTTCTGAAGCAGCTCGCCCGAGTAGGTGTAGTCGCTCCATCTTATTACAGAATCTGGGATCGTGAAAGAAACAGTAGACGCGATTCTTCCGGAGGCAGCCACCGGTCCCACGAGCAGCCTCACCGGGATTCCTGCCGTATCGGATTTGGCAGTTTGATGCGGTATTTCCTGGGAATGCGCGAGCGAAGCGGTCAGCAGGACCACGCACGCCGGGAAAATGTAGCGACACCTGAAGAGGAAAGAGATCCCGTTTAGCATTCAGCCCCGCAAATCATAACGCTCTCTATCGAAGAACCATAATGTTTCATCGGTAAAGCAAATACTTTTTCCTCAGATTATCAAACTTTTTGATTCCCTTTTTCCATGTCGCAAATATCTCTGCGGGAGTCTTGCCTTCTTCCAGCATTGATCTTACGGAAGGAGTACCGGCAAGCCTGTCGAAGTAGGAATCATTGAACTTGAACTCGCTCGGGTAGAGTGCTCGTATCGCCCAGACGACCGTGACTCCCATTTCCACAGGTCGGAATGAATCCCTTTTTGTCACATTGATCCTGACACCGTGGCAGAGTTGGCCCTGGTATTTCGGCTGGCCCGCCCAAGGAAATGGGTACGGAGTAAATTCAACGGGTCGGAAGACCACGCCGGGCAGCTGTTGTTTGTTAAGAAACGATACAAGTTTTTGCGAATCGATGTAAGGCGCGCCGATAGTTTCAAAGGGATGTCTTGTACCGCGCCCTTCTGAGACGTTTGTAGCTTCGATAAGCACACTGCCCGGATAGACCTCGACGGCGTTCATATCGGGCAAATTGGGAGAAGGCGTGACCCACTTCAGTCCGGTCTCGTCGTACCACATACTCCTTCTGTAATTCTCCATCCGAATGACGGTGAGGTCTGCTTTGACGCCGCCATTCAGCATGCCAGCCTCGTTTATCATAGTCGCAAACTCGCCCGGAGTCATCCCGTAGACGCTCGGTATCGGCTGTATGCCGATAAAAGATCTCAGTGAGTCGACGAGTACGGGGCCGTCCACCATGTTCGCCCTCAGCATATCCGGTTTATCAAGGACGATAAACTTGATGTGATTCTCCGCGGCGGCTTCGAGACAATAGTCCAGTGTGCTTATAAATGTATAAAATCTCGTGCCCACATCCTGGATGTCATAGATCAAGACGTCTATCCCCTTCAGCATCTGCGGGGTCGGCTTTTTCGTTTTGCCGTAGAGTGAGTAAACAGGTACTCCCGTCCTTTTGTCGATACTCCCCGAAATCTCCTCTCCCGCCGATTCTCTCCCCCTTATCCCGTGTTCCGGCGCAAAGAGGGCAACGAGCTTCATGCCAGAGACTTTTGAGAGGACATCGACAATGTTTTTCCCGTTATGTCCGAGAGATCCTCCGAACAATTCGCCGCTCTGGTTCGTGATTATGCCGATCGATTTCCCTTTTATAAGATGAAGGTATTTCCCGATGAAGACCTCGTCTCCCGCCTTCACTCTTTCTCTCCCGGAAGCATGGAGAACTGTTGAGAGAAAAATCAACCCAAGAAACAACGAGCGTATCATTTCCTGGAATTCTTAGAATAGCCGTAGACATGCTTCCTGGCAATTACCCACGCGGCGAGAGTCATGCCGTCCCAGATTACTCCCTCCTCAGCCAACCGCTCGAATTCGGCCGCGCTGATTGTCAGCACTTCAAACTCTTCGGAGGCGTCCATTTCACCCGATGCTTCGCTGAGTTTCATAGCCAGGTAGACCCTGCAGATCTCATCGGTTGCTCCGTTGAACGGGTTGAATTCCCCCGCCACCTTCCATTCGTCCGCCGCAAGCCGGGCTTCCTCTGCAAGCTCGGCTTTCGCCGTCGCCGCAAAGTCTCCGTTCTTCACACCTCCGCATGGAAACTCGATGCTCTCCCTCTTCCACAAATATCTGAATTGCTTCACCAGGACAAGAGTGCCGTCATAGCGAACGGGAACAACCATCGCCGCCCCCGGAGTATGCACATAGTGGTACTCCCCGACGCCGTCGTTGGGGAGTGTGTAATTGTCCAGCCTGTATTCCCAATAGGGGTTACTGAAGAGCGATTTTGAGTCGAGGGTTTCTAACTTCTTGAGGGACAATGTTACTGCAATTCAACGAGCTCTCGTTCTGAGAAAAAGAATCCGATCTCCCGTTCCGCATTCTCGGGAGAATCGGAACCGTGGACTATGTTTTCCCCTTTGCTCTCGGCGAAATCACGTCTTATCGTGCCGGGGGCGGCATCCTTCGGATCTGTAGCCCCGATGAGTTTCCTGAACTCCTCGAAGGCGTTGTCTTTCTCCAGCACCATCGGGATACATGCACCGGAAGTCATGAACTCCACAAGACCGTTGTAGAACGGACGCCCTTTGTGGACAGCATAGAACTCCCCTGCTGTCTCTTCCGTCATCCGTACCATCTTCAGACCGACTATCTTGAAATTCGCTTTCTGGATTCTTGCGATGACTTCACCAGCCAGGTTTCTTCTGACGCAGTCAGGTTTCAGTATTGCGAGAGTGCGATTCATAAGTAGATATGGATTCCTTTCAGATCTTTTTGCGGTCAGTTTTCAGCGATATGCCAAGCGTGGAGAATCTCCGGCTGGCTGCTATTTCTTCTTCGATTTCGCGGCTCTTTTTCCGGCCTTAGCTTTCGCAGCTGTCCTTTTTACCGCGACCACAGTTTTCTTTTTCGATTTCGACCCCAGAACTCTGGTGACGGCCTGGCCGATGAGAGCAGGACTTTCCACCACAAGGATACCGACCTTCTTCATCGCAGCCATCTTCTCGTCCGCAGTTCCATGCCCACCGGAAATGATCGCACCGGCATGTCCCATCCTTCTTCCCGGAGGTGCCGTCCGGCCTGCGATGAATCCGACAACCGGCTTGTCGAAATACTTCTTTATGTATATCGCAGCTTCCTCTTCAGCCGTCCCGCCAATCTCGCCGATCATGACGACGGCTTCAGTCTGGTCATCATCCTTGAAGAGCTCTAGCGCATCTATGAATTTCGTTCCGATGACCGGATCACCGCCGATCCCCACACACGTCGACTGACCGTAACCCTGCGCTGTAACCTGAGCAACTGCCTCATAAGTCAGCGTTCCACTTCTGGAAATCAGGCCGACAGTTCCTTTCCTGTGGATGAAACCCGGCATAATGCCGACCTTCGCCTTTCCCGGCGAGATGACACCCGGGCAATTCGGTCCGACCATCCGGACATTCCTTTTTTTAAGGTAATCATAGACACCGATCATGTCGCGGACGGGGATTCCCTCAGTAATGCAGACTACCAACCGGACCCCTGCGTCCGCGGCTTCAACGATCGCGTCCGGGGCAAACGCAGCCGGGACAAATATAACCGATGTATTAGCCCCCTCTTTTTCAACGGCGTCGGCAACCGTATTGAACACGGGGACGTTCAAATGTTTCGTGCCTCCCTTGCCGGGGGTAACTCCGGCAACGACCTGCGTGCCGTATTCGATCATCTGTTCCGTGTGGAATGAACCTTCTCCTCCGGTAATGCCCTGAACGACAAGGCGCGTCGATTTGTCAATTAAGATACTCATTATGGCTCTCTTTCAGCTCTTCAAAGATTGTTCAATGTGGTTCGCTAAAGTCAGGATAGTCTCCTCCTCGAATTGCCTCCCGAGCAGCTGCAGGCCTATCGGCAGTTGAGATGAGTCCCTTCCGACAGGCACGGAGATTCCCGGAATACCGGCAAGATTCGCGGAGACGGTGAATATATCTGAAAGATACATTTGTAGTGGATCCGATGTCTTCTCGCCGATCTTGAAGGCGGTCGTCGGAGCTGTGGGGGTGATGATGGCGTCGACTTCCCGGAACGCGTCGTCGAAATCCTGCTTGATCACCCGGCGGACACTCTGCGCTTTTCTGTAATACGCATCATAGTAGCCAGCCGAAAGCACAAACGTTCCGAGCATTATCCTTCGCTTCACTTCCGGTCCGAACCCTTCCGTGCGCGACCGCACGTACATTTCCTCGAGTTCTTCTACACTCATATCTCTGTGGCCGTAGCGAGCTCCGTCATATCTTTCAAGGTTTGACGAAGCCTCTGCAGTCGCCAGTATGTAGTATGTCGGTATCGTGTAATCGAGATGGGGCATCGACACTTCCCTTATTTCGACACCAGACGCGCGAAGGGAGTCTATTTGTCTCTCAACTGCCTGTCTGACCTCATCGGCTACCCCGGCACTCAGGGCTTCTTTCGCGATACCGACTCTGAGTTTCCTCACGTCGCGATCAAGCAGCGACGTATATGCTGGTACGGGCTTTTCTGCCGAGGTGGAATCGCGCTCGTCATGTCCGGCGAGTACTTCCAGTATAAGCGCAATATCGTAGACGGAATTCGCGAACGGCCCAATGACATCGAAGGACGATGCGAACGCCACGAGCCCATATCTCGAAACGCGTCCATAGGTGGGTTTGAGTCCGACCACGCCGCAGAAAGACGCTGGCTGCCTGATCGAGCCGCCAGTGTCAGTGCCGAGCGCCACATGGCAGAGTCCGGCTGCGACAGCGGCGGCACTTCCACCGCTTGATCCACCGGGGACTCTCGTAGTGTCCGCAGGATTCAAAACCGTTCCGAACCCGCTGAACTCTGTGGACGATCCCATCGCGAACTCGTCCATGTTGGTCTTGCCGACTATGATGACATCTTCCCGCCGCAGTCGCTCAATTACCGTTGCATCATAGACGGAAACAAAATTCTCCAAAATCCTCGAGCCGCACGTAAGCCTCTTGTCCTTCATGGCGATTACATCTTTCACGCCAAGGACAAGTCCGGCGAGCTTGCCGGCGTTACCGGCCTTTATCTTTGCATCGACTTGTTCTGCCGCTTCGATGGACTCATCAAACAATTGAAGAAAAGCATTCAGGTGGGAATTCGACTTCGCCTGTTTGAGATATCCCTCAACGCTGGTCTTGCACGATGCTTCCCCACTGAGAAGTTTTTTTCTGAATCTCTGATATGTATCCGCCAAAACTTCTAGTTACTTTAGTTCTGTATTTGATTGAGAATCGGTTTTAGTACCATGGGATGTCGGGGAATCGACGGTTTTGGGCGCGGCAGACTGTGACTTCGTTTCTTCGTAGACCGGCTTCTGAATTTCGTCCGACACGTCGCGCATTGCCTTCTTGAATTCTTTTATTCCCTTGCCAATTGACTGGGCAATATCCGGTATCTTTTTCGGGCCGAAGACGATTACGCCCACGAGAAGAATAAAAAGGATCTTGCCGATACTTAGATCTTCAAGCATCTGATTATGCTCCGGAGCTCGCATGTCGCGTGCTCCAATTAGATTTCGTTCGTCTGAAACACTTAAAAAATCCGGGCCGCCTTCAGAACCTGGCGCACCGTGACGTCATTAATTTAAAATCAGTACGGCTATCTTCAAAACCACCGGGGCGTCACCGAAATGACCGTAACTGGCTGGAAGGGTAAAGCTTCAGGAAAGGACTGGATTTCAGGACTTTGATTCTGTCTTTGATCGCGCGTCTGTATTCAATTCCTGATCCGGAGTCGGTTGCTGAATCTCTTTCGGCTTGGCAGACGATTCACTGTTCACCGGCTTTGAAACATCATCCTGTACATCTTTTATCGCCTTCTTGAACTCACGAATTCCTTTGCCGATCGATTGCGCGATGTCCGGGATACGCTTCGGGCCGAAAAACACTATCAACACAACGACTATCAGGAGTATCTTGTCCCAACTAAAAAGGTCTTCAAGCATTTTGCTTACCTAAATCTTAGTTACCGTTTCTTTCTTCATAAGAATCACGACTTAACTCCCGTCCCTGATCTTGCGCTTGTCTTCAATTCCTGATTTGGAGTCGGTTGTTGGATCTTCCTCTGTTCCTTAGGCCCGGCACCCGGCTCTTCGTTTATCGATTTGGAGACTTCATCCTGCACGTCTTTCATCGCCCTCTTGAATTCCCTGATGCCCTTGCCGATCGACTGCGCAATGTCCGGTATTCGCTTTGGTCCGAAGAAGACGATAAGTACAAGTATGATGAGGAAAAGTTCGCCGAAACCGATATTCTCAAACATCTTCTAAAACTTCTTTTCTCGTTAGTCTTTCTTTTCTTCTTCCTTTTCCTGCTTTTCTTCAGGCTCCTTCACAGCCTTCTTGAACTCCTTGATTCCCTTGCCGATGCCCTGTGCCAGCTCCGGGATCTTCTTTCCTCCGAACAGCAGCAACAACGCGGCGACAATGAGAATAATCTCAGTCGGGCCGATTGAATCAAACATCGCAACCTCCGCTTTCCATCAATTTAAGCTCTCAATTGCCGACTTCAAAACCATGATTCCGCTCGAGCTCCCAAGTATCTGCTCGCTTGCGCGCTCCGGGTGAGGCATCATTCCAATGACGTTGCGTTTCCCGTTCACAATTCCGGCGACGTTCAGGATCGAGCCATTCGGATTGGCGCCTGCAGTCACTTCACCTTCGGCAGTGGAATACCGGAAGACAATCTGGTCATTGTCCTGCAGTTCTTTGAGCACCTCTTCATCCGCGTAGTAATTGCCATCGCCGTGCGCGATCGGTACTTTCAGCACCTGCCCCTTCTCAAGGCCGGAACTAAATGGGGTGGCGGTGGTCTCTGTCCTCAAATACACTTGCCTGCAAACAAATTTCAGGTTGGCGTTTCTCAGTAATGCACCGGGAAGAAGTCCAGCTTCAACAAGCACTTGGAATCCGTTGCAGATTCCCATTACGAGACCGCCGTCCTCAGCGAACTTCACGACTTCACTCATGATTGGCGAGAATCTCGCGATGGCACCGGACCGGAGGTAGTCACCGTACGAGAACCCTCCCGGTAGAACGACAAGGTCAACACCATCCAGGCTCCTTTCCTTATGCCACAAGAATTCCACCTTCTGATCAAGGACGCTACCGAATGCGTTGTAGGCATCCATATCGCAGTTGGAACCCGGAAAGACGACCACTCCGACTTTACCTGTCATGACACTTCCGCCCCTTTGGCATCCCTTGCCAGTTGACTCGAGAACCTGGCAACGGATTTCCCGCCTTCATCGAACAACTCGTATTCATACTCTTCTGTGACCGGATTCGCGAGGAGCTTCGTGCATGCGGACCGGACCAGGCCGGTTGCGACCTGCAAATCAGATTCGTCGACGGAGATGTCTATGTTTTTTCCCGTCCGGACATTGCCAAGCCCCGAGAACCCAAGATTCCGCAGACTGCTTTCTATGGCCTTGCCTTGTGGATCGAGAATTTTCCTTTTGAGCGTTACCTCTATTCTAGCCTTGAACAAATAAGCCTCCTCAGATATCAAAACTACTCAGTTCAACATCCTCCTCTTCCTCACCATGCTTGCGCGGCAAAATCAGCGCTTTGATGTGGTCGATCAACCACCGAACAAGTCCGCCAATAATATAGAGGAGTAGCAACCAGAACAACGTCTTGCCCATAGTGACGACTGCGATGAGAACGCCCGCCAAAAACACGGAGAATTTCAACGGATGCGAGCGAATTGACCTTCTGCTGAACTTCGGAAGAGTGTCATATCTTACCGTGCTCACCATCAATAGCGAAAGCGCCACCGCAAGAGCCGGCAAGAACGGAGCTGCATCGGGATTCAGCCAACCGACGCTTCCATCAAAAAACAAGAGGACAAAGGAACTTATCGTAATGGCACTCGAAGGGATCGGGAGTCCTTTGAAATAGTCCTTGTCGAATCCGACGAGCTGTACGTTGAAACGTGCAAGGCGCAGCCCGCCGAATACCATTACCATCGCACTCGCAAGTGTGCCAATCGACCCGAGGCTATGAAGGCCGACCTTGTACATCATGAAAGCAGGTGCTACACCGAAGGACACCAGATCAGAAAGCGAATCGAGCTCCACGCCAAACTCACTCGAGCTTCTCGTCAGTCTCGCCATTACGCCGTCCAGGCTGTCGAATATGGCGGCAAGGACTATCAGCCATGCTGCAGAAATGAAGTCGCGATCCGCGGAAGCGAGGATCGACATGAACCCCGAAAACATGTTTAGAATCGTGAAGAAACTCGGAATGACGGCCCGAGATATATGTATGTTGTATTTTCTTTTTCTACTCATTCTTCAGAACCCCCAGGACGGTACTGCCCCCAAAAATCTTGTCGCCCAATTTCACTTTCACTTCAGAATTTAGAGGTAGCAGCACGTCGACGCGGGAGCCAAACTTGATCATGCCAAACCTGTCACCTGCTTTGACGCCCTGACCATCTGAAAGTTCACAGACAATCCTTCGCGCAATAAAACCTGCAATCTGTTTAAACAATAGACGCTGTCCCCTGTTCTCAATCCCTATGAGCATTCGTTCATTTCTTTCGCTCGATTTCTCATCGAACGCTACTACATAATCGCCTTCGATATACTTGAGGAATTTCACCACACCGTTCATCGGGATTCGATTGACATGGACATTCGCCGGCGACATGAATATGCTCACAATTTTCGCCCGGGACTTCAGGAACTCCGATTCTTCGGTCTCTTCCACCAGAACGACCTTCCCGTCTGCTGGAGAAATCACAACCTCATCGCTTGAGATCGGAGGGACACGGTCGGGATCACGAAAGAAAAAAAACGTGAACCCTGCGACGAACAATGCGATCAGGTCAAGCACTATCCTGACGATGTGGATAGGGACGAGAAAGGATATTAACACCAGCACGACACACGAAATCAAGACGACAGCAATCACGTCGGACCCGTAGCGTGCCAACTTGGGGAACATTTCTGTCAAGCCTTGCGCTTTGCAGAAGGAAGGATGCGACTGTAAATCAGCTGATATTGTTTTGAAGCCTCGCGAGAATCGCGGGCCGAAGCCACGGAAATCTCTTCGCCAGTCAAATTATCTATCGCGGTGATATTCTCAGGGGATATCTCATCACCTAACAGTATTACACCCTTATACTTCCCAAATTTCATCGAAATATCCACGAGCGTAAAACCACGACGTTCCATGAAGCTTTTCATCACGGCGTCAATCTTGCTCGCAAGACGATTCATCGTCCGGAATTCATCCGGCGTCATGATCTGCAATGCGTAGAGGTGCGTGTCATTGACGAGATGCTCTCCGGTCTCATCCTTGAGAAGATATTCGAATATTGGGAATTCAAGTTGCTGCTTCGCCTTGAAATGTCTGAATCGCTTAGCAAAGGCCTGGGAAACCAAATTTCTGACCGTAACTTCAACCGGCAAGACGCTCAGGCGCTTTATCAGAAGCTCGTTGCCGTTCTGGCTGAAGAAATGTGTTGGAATCTGGTAGGTCTCAAGATATGCGAAAATAAAAGCCTGCAACTCTGCAGCAATCTTTGGTCTGTCTTTGATCTTGAAAACTTTTTTCCCGTCAACCCCCACCTCAGGGCGGAATTCAGCCAAAAGAATGTCATCCTGCGGGAGCGAATAAAGAACCTTCGAACTCCCTTTGGAAAGAACCAGCCTTTTTTCTTTTTTTGTCAATAAACCTCCGCAGAAATACGTAAAATAATAACAAAAAGCCGCGGAAAAGTCAAGGCGCTAACCCTTTGATTCTGCGTGGCTTACAAAATTTCTAAGGACGGCATAGCTCCATTGAGATCCTGGCCGGAGAATTCGGCAAAATCAGCCAAAAACCGTCAGTGAGTGGAACGCAATCCTGACGTAATCGGCAATTGCCCTGTCACCTCTGACAGGAAAATGTCAATGCCGGACGGGTCTAGCCGGCCCAAGCCTCAGAGTCGACCCACCATTCCAGTCTCCCGGCTACTGGCGCTATCCCTTTTGCAGGATAAACATGGAAATCTGAACTCTCGGAGAAAACTTGCCTCATGGCATCACGCTTCTCAGCACCAGAGACCAGGAAATAGATTGCGGCCGAGCGATTCAAAATCGGGTAAGTAAGCGTGATCCGCTTGTGGGGCACAGGAGGCACCTCGACCGACATCACCCAACGCCGGTCTTCGTCAAGCGCTTCCGAGCCGGGAAAGAGAGAAGCCGTGTGTCCCTCTTTTCCCATTCCGAGAAGGACAAGATCAAAAGAAATTCCATCCTCTGGAAAACTACTCCTCAATTCTTTCTCATACGCTTCCGCCGCTCTCTTCGGATCCGGATGCTCCGTTGGAATCGGGTGAACATTCTCCATCGGGATCGAGATTAAGTCAAGGAGCGCCTCCTTCGCCATACGATAATTGCTCTCCTCGACAGTATGCGGGACGTATCGCTCGTCACCGAAATAGATCGACACTGATTCCCACGGAATCCTTTCGCGATGGACTGTTCCCAGCAGGTTGTAAAGAGTTCTGGGTGTGCTGCCTCCTGAAAGGACAAAGGAGAAACGCCCTGCTGAGGAGACAGTATTCACGATGAGATCAGCGACGCTTGTCGCCGCGGCCTCGCTGAGTTCATTCACTTTCCTGAACTTCTTAACCTCACATGTCATATTGTGCACCACTTCTCACCATCCAGAAGTCTCTCAGCCTCCGGAGGTCCCCAAGTCCCGGATGCGTACCTGTGAACCTGAGACTTATCAGAGAGAAGGGGAGTGTAGAGATCCCAGGCCGCCTCGACTTCATCGGCCCGGACGAAGAGCGTCTGATCGCCCTTGAGGACATCGAGGAGAAGAGTCTCGTAGGCGTCAGGAATTCTCCCGAAGACCTCTCCGTACTGGAAATGGAGTCTCTGTGTGGAGAGCCGGTACGTGTCTCCCGGTTCCTTGACTTTGAACAGCAAGTCGAAGCCCTCGTTCGGCTGGAGTGTCATGACAAGTCTGTTGGGTTGGATGTCTTTTATAGAAAATTGCCGGAATATCGAAACCGGAGGGCGGCGAAATGTAATTGCGATTTCAGTTATGCTCTTGAACATTCGTTTGCCCGTGCGGAGGATGAATGGAACACCCTGCCAGCGCCAGTTTGAAATATTCAACTTCAGAGCTACATATGTTTCGGTCTGCGAGTTCTCGCTAACCCTTTCCTCTTCAAGATAGCCTTCGGCTTCCCTTCCCTCCACAGCACCGCGCATGTACTGTCCGTAGACAACGTTGTCGGGAGAAATGGGCGAGATTGACCGCAGCACTTTCACTTTTTCATGGCGCACCGCATCGGCTTCGAGCGCCGTGGGCACCTCCATCGCAGTCAGCGTCGTGAGCTGCGTGAGGTGGTTCTGGATCATGTCGCGAAGCGCACCAACCCTGTCATAGTATCCTCCCCTGTGTTCTGCACCGACCGTTTCGGCGACAGTAATTTCCACGCGCTCTATCCTGTCACGGTTCCACAGAGACTCAAACATTGCGTTGCTGAACCTGAACGCGATTAAGTTCTGGACCGTCTCCTTGCCAAGGTAATGGTCGATGCGATAAATCTGCGATTCATCGAAGTACTTGTGAACGAGCGCGTTGAGCTCTCGCGCCGATTGCAGGTCCTGGCCGAATGGTTTTTCCACCACCAGCTTGATCTCGCCGCTGCTTTTGTTGAGGCCGACCTCGCCAATGTTTCTTATCGCATTGGGGAACACCGACGGTGGGACAGCAAGATAGAAGACGCGATTCCCTGGCAGGTTCAGCTGTTTTTCTATCTGAAGGACCCGGTCCGCCAGAGCCTTGTACTCTTCCAGCGAACCGCCGCCGACCGACTGGTAGTAAGCCCAGTCCAAAGGGTCGCCTGAGGCGCTATGGTCGATTCCCTCCTCCTGTGCCGATTTCGCGACGAAGTCCCGGTACGTTTGGTCGTCATGTTTCTTGCCTGTCCCTGCCCCGACCAGCTGGAATTCGGAAAGGTGTTTGTCACGGAGGCGGCAAATAGCGGGAAGAAGCTTTCTCCTGGCAAGGTCGCCGGTTCCACCGATAATCACGAGCAAATATGGAGGTACTCTCTTGCCGTTCATGTTACTTCCCTTCCTTTACGGCGTGACCACCAAACTCGTGCCTCATCATCGCCAGCAGACGGCCGCCGAATTCCTCCGCGTCTTGACTGGAAAACCGTTCGTACAGCGACTGCGTTATCACCGGCAGCGAGACTCCCAGCTCTATTGCCTCGAGTGCGGTCCAGCGACCTTCGCCTGAATCAGCGACGAACGGCGCCACGTCTGTCAGATCCTGATCTTTCTTGAGAGCGTCCGCAGTCAAATCGAGAAGCCAGCTCCTCACAACGCTTCCGAATTTCCATATCTCCGCAACCTGATGAAGATCCAGTCCAAACTCTCTCTTCTTCCTGAGGAGTTCGAACCCTTCGGCATATGCTTCCATCAAACCGTACTCGATGCCGTTGTGGACCATTTTCACAAAGTGGCCTGAGCCGGATGGTCCCACGCGCCCCCAGCCTTTGTTTTTCCCCGGAGCGAGTGTTTCAAAAATTGACCTGACTTGATCCACAGCTTTTTCATCTCCGCCAATCATCATACTGTACCCCTCTTTTAATCCCCAGATGCCGCCGCTTACGCCGGCGTCGATCATGCTTATTCCACTCTTAGCGAGGTCCTCTGCTCTTCGTATCGAATCCTTATAGTACGAGTTGCCGCCTTCGATCAGAATGTCTCCTCTGGTCATTTTGTCCGCAAGGAGATGGATCGTGTCATCGACGGGTTTCCCGGCAGGGACCATTATCCATACAACCTTAGGAGCTGTCAGTTTGGAGATCAGCTCATCGATAGAACTCGCGCCTTCGTTCCCCTGGTCAACAATTCTTTTTACGGCTTGCGTATCTCTATCATATCCCACCACCTTATGTCCACCTTGCAGGAGCCGCTGCGCCATGTTGGCTCCCATCTTTCCTAAACCAATCAGTCCAATCTTCATATATTTGGTTTCTCCTTATTCAATTAAGACCGAGAAATCTTTCCCTTCCCAGTTGTTTGCCTCTTTCCAATAGAATGTAAACAAAACTTCCCCGCCTTCGTTCATCTCAGAAGCATCGATGTCCGCAACATGCATTCCGAGGCGTGTATCGAAAGTTTGCATATCATTGACAGTTCTCCAGTTGTCCGACGACCAGTGAACGACGGCAGGTGCGAGCACTTCGATCCTTAGTTTCAATCCTTTTGATATCGATCTTAGTTTGTGATTGAATCTCCATGAGGCGTATACGGACGGATGCTTTTCCTCAACATATCTGCTGAATGTCTGAGGCGGCGTGTCGAACACTGCGTTCTCTTCGAGTGACCTCACAAGCTTGAGATATTCGGCGTGCGCCCAGACGAGAGGCATCGCCGACCCGGACGGCTTGCCGAAGAACAGTTCCTTCTCAGGAATGTCGGCCGAATCCCAGACCTGTTCGGGAAGAAGTCCGCCGTCACCCGCGAAAGATTCTATCGCTCTAAGCAATTTCCTGGCAGTTCCTGCGTTTCCTACCGCCAGTTCGTAATGAGCTCTTTCTCCTGTCAGAAGCGGCCAGGCCCTTCCAATGCCTGTGCCATCGAACGGACTTCCATCCTCATGTTCTCCGTAACCATCGTCGTTGTACCTGTGCCATGATGGACCGACGGGCGTATCGAACCGGAGCAACTTATCAATCGCCTTCACGGTATTGACAATTTTCGGATCTTTTGCATCGCGGAGCCCAAGCCGAACGAGCGCGAGAGCGTCGGGGCTTACGATGTGTGTCGCCTTCATGTTGGTGTCCGCGGGGGGACGGTTCTTGATCGGCACATAGCCATTCCTGGGGGAACCGGATTCCGCGATATCGATCGGAGAAATTCGAACGTAATATCCTTCCACTCCGACTTGCCGTGCGAAAGTCGTTCCGGAAACGTATATCCATCGTTCTATGCTTGAGTTCCAGTAGTCTGCAGTCTCGAGCAGATACTTCGAGAGTTCTTTGCTTTCAAACTCACTCGCATAATCCGCCGCCACGACAAGACAGGCTATCTCAGCAGCGAGAGTGAACGGAGTATATCCCGGATCTTCTTCCCAGCGGTCCTGCTGGCTGACAGGGCCATTTCGCACAACGAAGCCTGCGGCCCGACGCACCATGGGCCAGAATCTCTTCACCTCTTTGGCCGTGATGGCTCCATTTCTATATGCGAGATCAACCAGAAGGATCGGCAGCGCCGATTCATCCATCTGGATTCCGCCCCAGTAGGGCCGTCCGTCCATCCACATATTCTGAGGCCAGTGGCCATCGCTCTCCTGGGTCGCTTCGAGGTACGTGAGCGCCTGTCTGGCTTCATCCTTCGCGTCCACGGAGAGAAACGCCCCAGCCGCCTCCACCATATCTCGTGGCCAAATCAAATGGTATCCCCCCAGATCGTCATCGCCTTTCGAAAAGCCCCAAGGGATGGAGAGACTGGCGATTATCCCGCCCGGAATATAAACACCGAGATGCGCCTTTAAAACCACCTTACTCATTTCGTAGAGACCCGCTTCCTGTTTCGGGGCCCACTTGTTCTTGTTCCAGCCTTTCCAGAATCCCACATATCTGTCCAGGCAGCTTTCGAATCCATCATAGATGGAAGACAATGCCTGGTGCGCGGCTTCCTCGGATGTTCGCCCGAAACCGAGAGCCAGCATGAACTCACCTCCGTCGGAGGCTGCGTCAAGTTCAGCCGTCAGCGCCACGTTTCCATTTTCCGCCCTGTCATAGAGTGCGGTGAGTTTCTTATTTGCTTTCAAATCCTGCCAGCCATCAGAGACTCCCACAAAACCGACAGAACCCTGCTCGATCTGGGTTGAAGAAAGCATGGCCAGAGCATAACCGTCCCTTGAAGCCATGAGAGCGGTTTTCCCCTTGAAGTCTCCGATCCAACCGGTGTTCTCAGCACCCCGGTTTGCGATATGCGGAGACAGCAGGACATGGATCCGGTAATCAGAAAGCTGGCCACGCAACGGCGTGAACTTCACACGCTGCAAAACCACCGGACGGCGAGGATCCGTCAGAATACTTTTCTCTATTATGTAGCGATTCAACAGACATTTGTTGGTAAGGAGATAGGCGGGCGCTCCGGGCGTTATGAACCTGACAGAATGTTCCGCGTCTCTCTTCTCCTCTGAGAAGAAGCCTTGACGGTCGGTAATTACCAGCTCCGCATCCCGGATCATCGCCTGATCCATGCGGGGGTAGTAGACTTCGTTCAATATGCCGTGTGAAATCGTGAACCAAACCGGGCTTACTCCCGAGTAGGCGACACCGATACCACTCTTAGCACTCGATGTCCATTTTGCGGCGATCCCCGGCCAACCG
Source organism: uncultured Bacteroidota bacterium (assembly GCA_964603995.1). Lineage (GTDB taxonomy): Bacteria > Bacteroidota > Ignavibacteria > Kryptoniales > JAKASW01 > JAKASW01. Next base: position 16,891 of record CAZRXH010000018.1, read on the forward strand.
GGGGCGCAGATGGTGCTTGACATTTGATATTTTCCTCTCTTTCCCTGCTTCATTTTAAACAAACGGTATCATATTGGCAAGGAAAGACCAGTTAAAACAAGATTAAAGTCTTTTCATGGAACAAAGGAAGATGGGCTGTTTATTGGAGTCTGTTTCTCAAGCCACAGGAGGAGAAGGACCGCCGATGCTAACCAGTCGCATCAGGAGCTCTTCCGATCGAGAACCTTTCTGACTCTATCGGTGAACTCGAAAGCCGTGAAAGGTTTCTGGAGGAAGTCGACGCTTTCGTCAACGATGAAGCCATGATGGACAGTGAGGTCTGTATAGCCACTGATGAACAGGAATTTTCTTCCGGGGAATTTAGCTTCCACTGCTTCTCTCAAACCCTTACCGCCAACCTTCGGCATGACTATATCCGATATCACCAGCTCAATGTCGTGGGCGTGGTCACCAAAGACTGCAATACCTTCCTTACCTTCACGGGCGGTAAGGACGGTGTATCCGTTTTCCTCAAGCAGCGATCTCATGAAGTCCCGAAGATCTTCGTTGTCCTCGACAACCAGAACGGTTTCACTTCCTCTGCTCAGCTGCCTGCCCCTTTCAGTCCTGTCAGCGGGTTTCTTTGCGCCCCTGTTTACCGCAGGAAAGTAAACCTTGAAGGTGGTTCCTTTCCCAACTTCGCTGTATACGTTTACGGTCCCGCCGTGTTGCCTCACTATTCCGTGTACAACGGAGAGGCCAAGGCCGGTCCCCTTTCCGATCTCCTTCGTCGTGAAAAATGGTTCAAAGATTCGCTCTATGGTGGATGAGTCTATGCCGGTCCCGGTATCTGTCACCGCAATTACTACAAATTCTCCGGGCTTCACGTTTGTATGAGATCGACAGTAGAACTCGTCAAGGTATGCGTTAGCCGTCTCAATAGTGAGCGTTCCTCCATGCGGCATGGCGTCTCCTGCGTTGACGGCAAGATTCAGAAGCACCTGTTCGATCTGCGATGGATCGGCACGTACTGTTTTCAAGTCAACCTCCGGGACAAACCTTACCTGGATTTGTTCGCCGAGGAGACGCCTCAGGAGTTCGAGAATATCTCCGGTCAATTCATTGAGGTTGAGATCCCTGGGCATCAGGATCTGGCGACGCGCGAATGCAAGCATCTGCTTCGTTATCTTCGCGGCCCGGTCTGCCAGCCCGTATATTCTCATCAGGTAGTTGTTGACAGGATGGCCCTCTTCAATCTTTCCAAGAGCAAGCTCGGTGAATCCAATAATTCCGCCGATTACATTGTTGAAGTCGTGAGCAATTCCGCTGGTCAGCTGCCCGATGCTCTCGAGCTTCTGCGATTGCAGGAGTTGCTCTTCGAGCTTCATCTTTTCAGTCATGTCTCTCAATATTCCGCGGTATGCAACAATCTTCCCTTCCGCGTCCCGAATAACCGTGGAAGTGTCCTGAATGTTTAGCCGTCCTCCATCTTTTCTCTTCAGCGTGATCGGGTTATCACGCACGAAGCCTGCCGACTCGAGAACGAGCTTCGACTTCTCCCTTTCTTTCGGGTTGTCATAAAGTTCGCTCACGCTCTCGAGATCAAGCATTTCGCTCCGGGAGTCGAAGCCGAACATCTTCACACCGGCAGTGTTGATATCCAGTATTTTGCCGGATGGGGTCGTAACGTAAATCGCATCCAGTGATTCTTCAAAAAGGCTCCTGTACCTTTCTTCTGACTGCCGGAGCTTCTCCTCTGCCAGTTTCCTTTCTGTGATATCGTCCGCTGTACCTATAACCGCTGGACGGCCCGAGAAGGTAGTTCTAGAACCGAATACCTCCGCATGGAAGGTCTGGCCGTTCTTTTTCAGTGTCCGGAAATCATACTTGATCGACTCCGCCTCTCCGTCAATTCTCTTCCTTATGTTCTCCATTACAATCACCCGATCTTCGGGCACGATGGTTTCAATAATCGACTCCATCGCCAGGAATTCATCTTCAGTATATCCATACATCCTGGACATAGCCGGATTGGTGTACACAAACTTTCCGTCCTGTATGATATACACCCCCATCAGCGACGATTCCACCAACGTCCGGAATTTTTCTTCACTCTCGCGGATTGCCGCCTCAGCTCTTGCCATGTCGGTCAGCAACTTCGCATTTTCCAATGCGACAGCCGCGCCTGCCGCAAGGCCTTCGAGCATTTCGACGTCATCCTCTGTGAACGGCCTTCGTTCATGGCTGTTGTGAATCGCGAACGTGCCAAGTACATCTCCCGTGCGGCTCACGATTGGGACATCGATAATGTTATATATGGAGAACCTGTCACGAAGCTCTTTGATTACCAGCGGATCCGTTTCTATATCATTGCTTATCCTGGAATGTTTGCTCGCGATGACGCAACCGGGAGTACCCTCCCCGGGCGCGAGCTTCACATCTATCGGTCTGAAGCCGCCCCATTGATAATACTCCCTGAATACCAGCATTCCTTCGTCAAGAAGTCCGACAGTACCGGCAGCGGCCCCCACAAGTTCAATTCCGGACACCACCAAAGTCCGCAGTATTTCGTTTGCGTTGAGAACAGCATTTATCTTCACTGACGCCGTAGAGAGAATCTTCAGCTGTTTATTTCGCTGTGCGATCGCTGCTTCGGCTTTTTTCCTTTCCGTCAGGTCGCGGGCCGTAGAAAGCAACACAGTCTTTCCCTGGAACACAACAGCGCGGCTGCAAACTTCGACCGGGATCCTGGTGCCGTCCTTCTTCATGTGGACCGACTCAAATGTGACATCTCTCTCACGGAGCACCTGCTCCGTCCGGTTCTCAGTCATCCCAATGATCTCGGGCGCAAGGATCATCGTGACTCCCTGCCCAATCATTTCCTCCCGTGTGTAGCCGAGTTTCTCGCAGCCGGCCTCGTTTACTTGCAGGAACTTCCCGTTCTCATCCATCATGAAAAACTCGTCTCCTGAACTTTCGAACAGGAAGCGGTAGCGGTTCTCACTCGCGGCTATGGCTTCGTTCGCGGCGGTCAACTCAGTAAGGTCGACAAGTATGCCTCTCAACCCGACAACCTTCGAGTCGCGTACTATCGGACTCGCGGATACGAGCGCGGGGAAAGTAGTGCCGCCCTTGCCAACCACGGTGTAGCGTTCCGGCTCACCCGGCGCTCCTCTGAACACCTTTTCTATCTCGATAAGGGCTCTTCCGCGTTCCTCAGGAGCAACAAAATTGATGAGGCTCAGACCATGCTTGTATTCTTCCTCTGTGAGACCGAATACTTCCAGGCACGCGCGATTGGCAAAACTGACCGTCCTCGATTCATCTATCTCGAAAACAGGTTGAGGCAGGAAATCGGCCAACTCTTTGAATCTGGTCTCGCTCCGGCGAATCTCCTCTTCGGTTCTCTTCCTCTCAGTCATGTCCTGGGCAGCGCCGTAGATTTCCACCACGCGCTTCCTGACATGATCCCAGACGGGTTTTGCCGAATTTCGAAGCCAGCGCAAGTCACCCGATTTAGTGACAAATCTGAATTCGGCAATGTCAAACTCTCCCGCCACAACTTTGTTCACATGCTCCACGACCACCGACATGTCGGCCGGATACACCAGACTCTGCCAGCCGCCGCGTTTCGAGAGTTCCGTCTGAGTGTACCCAAATTCCCTCTCAAATGTTTCCGACAGCCATTCGCTTTCGAGCTTGCCGTTTTCTGTGACTCTGAAAACGTATGCGTAATCAGAAATCAGGTTGGAAATTATTCTGTATCTTTCTTCACTCTGTTTGAGCGCAGCTTGCTCTCTTTCCAATCGCGTTTTCTGCAGTGCGCTTTCCAGCACCCATGGCAGTCTGAGATAAAAGGAATCGGACTTTACCATGTAATCGTTTGCACCTATCTTCATGGCAAGTGCGGCGATCTCCTGATTGCCGTTATCCGCAACAATCACGATGGGGATGTCGACACCCTTGGAAGTCCTGAGTTCTTTTATCAAATCCAGCCCGTTTTTCCCCAGGAATCCGTAGTCCAGAAGAAGGACATCAAAGGGAATCCCTCTTCCGGAAATCATCGCATCAAAGTCCTTCCTGGAGGTTGTAGTTTCGACACGGATGTGTGGTGCCTTTTGCCCGACGTAATCCACAACCCCCTTCACTTCCGCAGGGTCTCGTGCGGCAAAGAGGACACGGATGTTGTTAATCTCCTTCCGTATGTCACTTCCACGGCTTTCGTGGATCTTCTTGAGAATCGAAGGGAGTTGCTTGTAGTGTTTTCCGGATTTGACGATATAATCATCTGCCCCCGCTTTCAAAGCTCCCACCGCTACTTCCTCATCGCCAAATGCGGTGATTACCACCACGCTGATCGGTTGCCGCCTCTCCCTTATCTCCCTCAGTATCGATATTCCGTCTCCGTCGGGGAGTCGCAGATCTATCAGCACAATTTCGTAGTCAGTATTTTGCCTCAACTTTGCGAGAGCGTCGCCGTAAGAACCGGCGACATCCACTTCAAAACCATATCCGCTTTTTCTTAACTCCCGAGTCGCCAGATTGACATCCGCCTGGTTGTCCTCTACGTAAAGAACCTTCATCGAAGCGATTCCGCGAACCTCTCCGAACCTAAGTCTACTTCGCTGCGCGATGCGACTGATTTTTCATTCTTAACCGAAACGACCCCATGTGTCTGCGTGACAATGTCGCATTTGACTCCCAAGCCCGCTTCCGCCACATTTGGCAGCAGAATACAGACAGGGAGGCACGGCTTCTCTTCGGCGAAGTGTGACAAGGGTTGAATTATTTTCTCCTAGTCTTCAAGCCAGGTTAGGTTCATCGCTTGTGCAAATGATATAGATTTTAGAGAATTTCCGGCAGAGTTTCAACACGACACAGTAATTGTGTCGAGACATCATTTCTCTTTTGGCAACCCGCTTCTCCCGGAATGTAGCCGGAGTCACGGAGGCGGCGATTTACTTCAAAAAGTTCAGACAACTCTCTTGCGACAAGGACGTGAGACTCCCCTAGTGGCACGCCGATTCAAGATGATCCATCTCCTCCAGGACTACTCTCGCAGCTTCCGAGATCCCTCGTGCTACTTCAGGTGAGATATCCGTACTCAGTGAGATTTCCTTGGGCTTAATTCCAACCAGTATGATTACTGGAAGATAGGATGACTGTAATTTCAGAAGAGAGACGAGGTCTCTAACCCCGACTTGATGCATAGAAAGAGGCTGCGTCCTATCTGTTCCGGTCTGATCGCCCGAAAAAATCCTCACTTCTCCGCATTTGCCGTCAAATTCGACTGCATCCACGAGAATGATCGCTTCAGCACCCTCGCGGTGTGGGAGAATTGCGATGCCGGCTGTCTCCGCCTGAACCATGACGACGTTGCCCGGCGTCGATTTTTTTTCTCCAGTTCCTCGACGACCCGGACGCCGATGCCATCGTCGCCCATCAGAATGTTTCCGAGGCCAACGACGGCTATCTTCTTCATGACGTGGTAATCTCCGTTTCACTATGAAGGCGCGCTGCATCATAGACATGAACTGCACATGCTATGCAGGGATCGAACGAATGAATCGTCCTCAGCACTTCGACCGACCTAGTCGGGTCAGCGACCGGTGTCCCGACAAGCGATGCCTCATAAGCTCCAATCTGCCCCTTCGGGTCGGCAGGTGAGGCGTTCTAGGTCGTGGAAACCACTATCTGGTATTGGTCGATCTTGCCGTTCTTAATCTTCACCCAGTGTCCCAACGCCCCGCGCGGGGCCTCTACAAGGCCCACTCCCTGTGCCTCCGCAGGCCATGTCTTCGGTTCCCATTTCTCCATATTGGCGGTGATGTAATCTCCGGCGCTGACGTTCGCGACGAATTTGTCGTACCACGCCCACATCTCATCGGCGACCGAGACCGTCTCGACCGCACGCGCCAGAGTTCTGCCGAGCGTCGAGAAGAGTGCTTCGTTCCCGACCCCAAGTTGCCTGGTTCCATTATCGACAAGTTCCCTGATCTGCTTGTGTCCTTTTCCATATGCAACCAGCACTCTTGCCAACGGTCCGACCTCGACAGGTTTATCCTCATAACGAGGCGATTTGATCCAGGAATATTTCTCATCTACGTCGAGAAAATCATAAGGCAATTTCGGACCGTCGTATTTCGGATTGGTCTCGCCGTCGAACGGGTGCTTCGCCTTCCCGGAACAGTCAGGGTACGTGTACCATGACCGCGTGACATATTCGGTGACCTTCAGATGATCGAAGTCTTTGACATCGCCAATCTTCCTGTCCCAAACCACGCCGCCCGGCATGAACGGCTCGCCAGATTTCCCTGCTGCCGGAAAGTCGCCACAAGCCAGGAAATTTCCGAGACCTTCGCCTAACTTCGTCCATTCGGGATAGAATGAAGCAATCGCCAGAACGTCGGGGAAATACACCTTTTCCACGAAGTCCTGAGCTTCCTGGAGCGTTTCCTTGAGCATTAGGATTCTCGATGCGTTAAGGGCCTGGTCGCTGTCCGGATTTATGGCTGTCGCCATTCCGCCGATGAGATTCCTGATCAACAAGCCGTTTTCCGATATCGTTATCCCCAATGCGTTCTCGACCGCCCTTACAGACGCTATCGCGTGAACCGCCGTACATACGCTGCAAATCCTCTGGATGAAATACCATGCGTCGCGCGGATCGCGGTTTCTGACTATCATCTCGATTCCCCTGAACATTGTTCCCGAAGCCCATGCTTTCTTCAGGACACCGTCGTTGATTTCGGCTTCGATTCTCAGATGTCCCTCTATCCTCGTTACCGGGTCGATTACCGTTCTGGTCATCTCGGGTTCCTCCCTTCGATCAGCGCATAAAACGGAGTGTATTTATCCCAGAAGTCTTTCTCGGAACATCCGACGCAGGGATGTCCGGCTCCGACACACCAGCTCGACGACATGTTCCACCTCATTACGGTACATGCGTTCTTAGTGAACGCCCCTTTGCAGCCGAGCGGGAAAAGGCAATATCCTCCCCTTTAGGCTTCGACGTCGAACGATGTGCTCATCTCGGCATTTTCGAAGTGGTAATGGCGGCGGCATTGTTCATGGATGAATTTGCCGTACGCGAAGAGCGGTCTCTTTTCGGAATCGAGCGCCGGCAGCTTTCCGAAGAAAAGGAGGTGGACGATCGTTGCCATCAGGACGTCGCCGATAGGCGGGCAGCCGGGAATTCTTACCAGCTTCGCCGGAGAGACCAACTCATCGATAGCCCGTGCCCCCGTCGGATTGGGGATGGCGGCCGGAAGCCCGCCATAAGCGGAACATGTTCCGAGAGCGATCACGCACGCCGCACCCTCGGATATTCTTTTCACATAGTGACTCCCCGGTTTCCCGCACATGACGCAGTAGGTCTCTGTCTCAGCGGAAGGAAGGGAACCCTCGACAACCAGGATATACTTGCCGTAATTCTCAGCCATCGCCGACTCGCAGGCTGCTTCGGCTTCGGTGCCTGACGCCGCCTGGAGCGTCTCATTGAAATCGAGGGAGATGAGATTTAACACTGCTTCCGCAACGGAAGGATGATCGGCACGAGTGAATGACTCCGTACAGCCGGTGCAAGACTGCAGGTTCAGCCAGAGGACGGAGGGCCGCCTCTCTTTCGTAAACGGGATTCTGTTCTCCAGTGCCTTCGCGATCCTGCCGGCAAACACCGGCGGCAAACCGAGAAGGGCCGTAATCCCACCGCAGAATTTGAGGAAGTCGCGGCGTGACACGCCGACACTGTCGAGAACGGCGCCGATGCCGTTGTCAATTGTCCGGGTAGTCATGTTATACTCCTTGACTCTTTTTGAAATGAATTCACACCTCCGTTCAGCTCGATGTACAATCTGATGAAGCGGATGACATCTTCGATCTTCTCAGAAGAAATGGTATCCAGAATTCTGCTGAACGTCACGGTCGCCTTCTCTTCGATCCTGGCTGCCAGCGCAGCCCCTTCATCAGTGAGGACGACGCAGACATATCGTCTATCCTTCCTGGAGAGCGATCTTGCGATTAACCCCTTGTCCTCCAAAACGTCGAGGATCCTCGAAAGTTGGCTGCCGCTTTTGTGAAGCGCCTGCGTGAGCTCTTTTACCGAACATTCCGGAGCACTGTGCATTGCGCACAGACACTGTAATTCAACAGGGGATAGGCCGATCTCGTCGGCTAGTCGTGCCTCCTCGCGGGAAAAGATAGAAGTCTGTTCTGCAAGGAGGCGGTACAACTTGCATGCGATGGGATTCAGGGGCGCCTCCTATAGCACAAGTGATGCAAATTTTGTGCATTCTCAAAAGTTGCCAATTCATGAAATTTTCGAGTTTCGGACAGTTATCATGTGCTGAGAAATTCAACCGGTGACCGGAATTTCAACAGGGTTCATCGAAGCAAGGAAAGCGAACGAGGAAAACCGGCCGATGCTATGTCGCGAATCGCCGTCTCTTGAAAATCGGGACCATCAGTATTCCTGCCACAAATCCGCCGACGTGTGCCCACCATGCTATCCCGCCGGAAGTGTCGACACCGAGCGACTGGATTCCGCTGAAGAACTGCATCATGAACCAGAAACCGATGAAGAGAATTGCCGAGATGTCTATGATGTCGAAGATAATGAAGATCGGTATGAGCGTCACGATCCTCGCGCGCGGGAACATGACAAGGTAAGCGCCGAGCACGCCGGAAATCGCCCCGCTGGCACCGATCGTCGGAATGGAGGAACTTGCAGAGAGGTAAGCTTGTAGTCCGCCGGCCGCAAGTCCGCTCAGGAGATAGAACGCGAGATAATTCCGATGGCCGAGCCTGTCCTCGACGTTGTCTCCGAAAATAAACAAGAACCACATGTTGCCGATGATATGCAGCCAGCCGCCGTGTATGAAGATCGAAGTGAAAAAAGGCACATATCGGGTTATCACGTGAGTATTGTGTGCCACCATCTCGAAATACCTGCTTGGCACGAGGCCGTACTTTGTGAAAAACGCATCTAGACCGGGACCGAGCGAGAGTTCGTAAAAGAAGACAGCGGCATTAGCCGCGATCAATAGATAGTTCACAAACGGTATGCTGTACGAAGGGTTCTTGTCCTTTAACGGTATCATTTACGGGGCTTCCATCTTATATAGCCTGTTGATTGCCGTCGCGAGATGGACGACCTCAACGTCCATACCGTCGTCCCTCGCGCCTGCCGCGATCTGCGCAAGACATCCGGGGTTCCCGGTAATCACTGTTGTCGCGCCGCTATCCTTTATGTTGACGAGTTTCCTCTCGAGCAATTTACAGGCCTCATCATAATGGACTACATTGTAAACACCTGCGCTTCCGCAACACCAGGTCGCTTCGTTAAGCTCGCGGTAGTTTTCCCCTGCTATCTCCCTGACTATCGCTCTCGGCTCCGCGCTGATCTTTTGAGTGTGAACAAGATGACACGGCTCGTGATAGGTAACAGCGCCGTCCATCTTAGCTTTCGGCTTTCTGTAACCGGTCTCGTAAATGAATTCCGAAAACTCCTTCAATCTTGAGACGAAATTTTTCGCCCTTTCCGAATGGTCGGGGTCATCGGCAAGGAGTTTATCGTATTCTTTCATGAAAGCGGCGCAGCCAGCGGAGTTTACGATATAAGATTTTGCACCGGTCTTCTCGAATGCTTCGATATTCTTGGCAGCAAGCGACCTCGGAAGTTCGAGGTCGCCGGAGTGAGCGTTCACTGATCCGCAGCAGACCTGCGCGTGCGGAACAGCAACGCGCCAGCCGTTCCGGGCAAGAACCTCCACAGTGTCCATGTTTGCGTCCGCGAACATTGCGTCCATAACACAGCCGGTCAGCACCGCCACCGTCCCGCGGAATTCACCCCGAGGCTCCACGACCTCCGGCAGGATATCAATCGAAAATCTGTCCGACATTCGCGGCAGAAGCCGGGCCCGGTTGAGAAACCCCAACGGAAATCTTTTCAAGAAGGACAGCAGGGGCTTTTCGATTCCGCTCTTCTGGTAGAGTCTCAACGCCGCGGCCGCGAACCTGAGGCCGCTCTTCCCCGAGAAAAACTTCCTGAGCACGAAGCGTTTCAAGTTGAATCCCTTTCGCCCGGACTCGATGAACGTGCGCGCCGACTCTACCATCTTGCCGTACTTCACTCCCGCCGGGCAAGCCGTTTGGCACGCCTGGCAGTCGAGACAGAAGTTCATTTCGTATTCAAATGTGCCGGCCACAGGAATCGTCCCTTGCATGACGCTCTTCATAAGCCGGATTCTTCCTCGCGGAGAGCTTCGTTCGAGCCCTGTCAATGCGTATGTCGGACAAACCGAAAGGCACAGACCGCAGTGCATGCACTGCGTGATCAGGTCTTCTGATATCTCAATCCCGGCGCGACGCTCTGTCATTAGAAATAAGCTTCCGACGGATTATCCATTTGGGAAGTTATCCGCTCTATTTGTTCGCGGCTTTTCGGCAGCGCCCCTTCGCAGCGGGGGCTGATTGAAATGATTTTCCCCGGATTCAGGACGCAGTTCGGATCGAGCATCTCCTTCGTGATCTTCATCAGCCTGATGAACTGCGTGTCGTATAGCGATTCCATGAATCTCTTCTTCGCGAGGCCGACGCCATGCTCGCCGGTGATCGTACCACCAAGGTCGACGGCCTTCCTGAAGATTTCGTCGAATGCCGCTTCAGTACGTTTTATCTCCGCCCTGTCGCGTTCGTCGGTCAAGCCGGTCGGGTGAAGGTTGCCGTCGCCGGCGTGTCCGAAAGTGCCGATCTGTATGTCGTGTTTCTTCGCAGTCTCATTTATGAAATCGACCATCGTAGTTAGCTCGCTCCTCGGAACGGTGGCATCTTCGAGAATGGTAGTCGGGCGGATCCTCGCAAGCGCGGCGAAAGCAGATTTCCTCGCCGCCTTGAGTCTCGTCGATTCGGCTTCATCTTTTGCGACACGGACACTCTTCGCACCTGATTTCACGCATATTGCCTCGATTGCCGCCGCGTCGTCTTCTACGGCTGACCGGGGACCGTCGACCTCGACAAGGAGGATTGCGCCCGTATTCTTATCAAGGCCGAGATGGGCAAAATCCTCGACCGCGCGTACGGTGGCATTATCGAGAAACTCCAGCATTGCGGGCGAAATTCTCGCGGCAGTAATCGCTGAGACGGTCTCCGCTGCACCTGCTATGGAATCGTAGAAAGCGAGCAAAGTCCTGCTTGCCTGCGGAAGCGGGATGAGCCTAAGAAGTATCTTAGTGAAAATTCCGAGCGTTCCCTCCGAACCTATCAGCACATCTTTAAGATTATATCCCGCAACATCCTTCATGTTTTTCCCACCGATCCGCATCACCTCGCCGTTCGGGAGGACGACTTCGAATCCGAGAACGTAATTCTTCGTGACGCCATACTTGAGACCGCGGAGTCCGCCGGCATTCTCCGCGACATTTCCGCCGAGCGTGCATATCTGCGAGCTGCCGGGATCGGGAGGATAGAAAAGCCCCTGCGATTCGACAAGCGACTGGAATTTCCCCGTTATCACGCCGGGTTCGACCCAGGCGGTGAGATTGTTCTTATCTATCTCGATGACCTTGTACCACCGGTTCATGAGTATGACGACTGAATTCTCGGAGGGTATCGATCCGCCGCTCAGTCCGCTCCCGGAGCCGCGCGGGACCACTGAAAATCTCTCTTCATTGGCCAGTTTCAGGAGACTGCTCAGCTGATCGACGGATTTGGGAATAACTATCAGGTCCGGAAGCGAGCCGAGAAGCGCCGTTCCATCATATGAATAACTTATCCTGTCCTCTGTCGAATCAAGAAGATTCTGACGTCCGAACACTTCCCTCAGTTTTTTCTTGACGCTGTCGCTAATCATCATGCACTCCCTCTTTAAATTTACACACAAGAGACACAGAGTTCACAGAAAAAACTACTCTCATCGACCGGCCGGAACTGGAGTGTTGAATTAGACGCACGGCCCGGGAGCGCCAGGGCCCGCGACGAAATGGCTTGACCGGATTGTCGTTCAGTGCTAATGTCCTTCATGATCGGGCAACATGAGGTCTGAACAACAGTCGATGCACAATTCCAGAAGCGAGCCGATGGCAACGGCAGGACTCACCATTTTCGCGCTGACCATACTTCTTACCGGCTGCAAGTCTTCGCCGGTGAGCCCGAGTTCCGGAGCCACGATAACAGTCGAATATAACATTCCGTCACAGTCCCACGTGACACTAACGGTTAGCAACAGTTACAATACGGTAGTTGCGACACTCGTTGACAGCACCGAGAGTCCGGGTGTGCATTCAGTGTCCTGGAGCACAGCCGAGTACCCCGCCGGCATTTACTTCTACACGTTCATCGCCACGCCAGTGGGAGGCGGGACGACGCTCAGGCTTACGAAGAAATTAATAATCGGATGAAAGCGAATCCAAGAATCAGCTTTTCAGCCGCTGCATTACTCACCATGATGCTTTCCGCCCCCGCATCATGTCAAACACGATTTCGGGTTGCCACACAGATCGTCGGTGGATTGTACGCATTTAACTCGGAGAATGGTTCGCTCATACTTGAAGGGCACAAACTGCGAAGTCAATACGGATTGGACTTATCGTTCGGCTATTACCCCGTCCAGAAGCTCAGATGGACTGCCGATTTAGAGTATCTCAGGAGTAATGTTCATACGCTTGAATTTAACGATACCTTTGGCGGGGGGCCTTACCCGGTAACCAGTTTTGCCGGACAGGTAAGTCTTGATCAGTTCTCCGCGGACCTGGGACCCCGATTCCCTTTTGCCAGCTGGCTCCAACTTGGCCTGGGGCCGTCATTTGCCATGGTACGCCGGATTACGGAGATACCGTACGTGAACATTTTCGACAGGCTGAATTCTTATTGCCTGGGATTGCACGGGGTCGCGACTGCGATCGTGCCGTTCAGCAAATCGGCGAGCAATGGCTTCTACTGGTATTACACGCTAAAGCTTCGTTACCTCCACTCGCTCTTCTTCGATGCGCGCGGACGCGACCTCGCCGGCTACAGCCAGTCATTTCTCACCGCCTCGCTTGCCGCGGGCATAGGCTATGCATTCTGACTACCTGACATAGCCATTAGAGAATCCCCGACGAAAGGGCGGCGGCGTTCTCAGGATCCGATCCTGTCTTTTGCGTCAATCACATTCCTGACAGCATTCAGGACATCACGCATCATGTACGGCTTTTGGATGAAAGCTTTCACCCCAAGGTTCTCCAGTCCGTCCCTTATATCCGGTGAGATATACCCGCTCGCTATGATGACACTGGCCGTAGGATCGATCTCTCTGATCTTTCCCACAACTTCGTGTCCGCTAAGTCTCGGAAGTCCCAGGTCGGACAAGACAGCTGCTATTCGTTCTTTATTCATCCGAAATGCTTCAACGCCTCCCTCACCGTCCCTGGCAGTGACCACATTGTAGCCATTTGACGTCAGAATCGATTCCGCCAGTTCTCTCAACATCTCTTCGTCCTCAATCACGAGAATAGTCTCAGTTCCACCTGAGATTTTTCCTGCGGATTGTTTCTGTGGCTCCAATCGCTCGGTGGGTTGTTCTTCCACGGGGAAACAAATACTGAACGTCGTTCCCTTTCCCAGATCGCTGCCGACTTCAACAAATCCATGGTGGCTTTCGACAATGCCGTACACTACGGAGAGTCCCAATCCTGTGCCCTTGCCGATGCCTTTTGTCGAGAAGAATGGCTCGAAAATCCTCGCCCTGGTCGCATCATCCATCCCGACACCTGAGTCGCTTACTTCCAGCTTGACATACCGACTTGCCGTTGCCCCACGATGCTTCGCCGCGATTGTTTCACCCGAAACGACACTGGTCGAAATCGAGAGAACTCCTCCGTTCGGCATCGCATCCCGTGCATTCACACAGACATTGAGCAGCACCTGGTGAAGCTGGTTCGGATCTGCAGTGATGCGAGGAAGGTTTTCAGGAAGTTTGGTCTCAATCTGAATAGTCTTTGGAAATGTTGCATTCAGCAGCCCCTCTATCTCCTTGACGATGTCATTTACCTGCACTATCTCGAATGTCGTTTCCGTTTTGCGGGCAAACATCAGGAGCTGGCTTACGAGCGACTTTCCGCGCCGGGACGAGCCGATGATTGCCTGCAGCCCGGGGTCAGATTTCCCGTTAGCTGAGGCAGAATCGTTAATCATCTCTGCATATCCCAGGATCACACCAAGGATATTGTTAAAGTCATGTGCGATCCCCGCCGCAATGTTCCCCAGCCCTTCCAACTTCTGAGCCTGCAGGAATTGAGATTGCAGTTTCTTCTTCTCGGTGATATCCTGAAAAATTTCGAGGATGGCTTTTTGGCCGTTGTACATGATGCCGGTATGGTTTATCTGAAATGTTCTCCCGTTCAGTACACCGGCAACTTCAAAGCTGTTCGATTCCCCAACGGTGATCAACCTGGACAACGGACATCCTTCACACTGCATTTTGTTGTCCCCGTACAGATCCAGACATTGCCAACCCACAGCGTCGAATCCAATAAGTACCTTCATCCTCTCACTCATGAAGAGAATTTTGCCCTGCTCATCCACTATCTCGATTCCGAATGGGAATGTTTGGATCAACATCTCGTTGAAGGCATTGAGTTGCCGAAGGTTTTCCTCTGAGAGCTTGCGCTCTGTAATGTCCGTCGCTATCCCTACAAGTCCGATGATCGCTCCATCTCGATCCCTCATCGGTATCTTCGACAGCAATTCCCAGCGTGGCCGCCCCTCAGGGTCGACTTGATATACTTCTTTGTCGAGTATCTGCTCCCCATCGCGAATGACCTTCTGATCCTCCGTGAAATACTCCTCGGCCATTTTCTGCGGATAGATATCGAAGTCGGTCTTGCCCAGGATGTCTTCTTCGGAATTCAGGTCGGCTCTGCCGGAACTCATCCGCACACGCCGCAGGTGTGCCGGATTGACCAGTGTCTTCTGGTGCTCCCTGTTTTTTACCCAGATCGGTGTCGGTAGATTATCGACCAGCGTCCTCAGCAGAATGCGCTCGCGTTGCCATGCATCCTCAGTGCGCTTTCGATCGATGGCCCTTGCCACCTGCTCAGAGACATATTCGAGCATCTTCAGATCGCGCTCGCCGTAAGCATTCTGATCTGTATAATGTTGAATGGCCATGACACCAAAAGTCTTGCTCTCCACCTTCAGGGGTACGCCGATCCAGATAGTGGACGGTGTACCAACCAGAGCAATCTCTCCACGCAGAGTCAGTTCTCGGTCCGTGGCTTCATCGCACATCAGAGATCTTCCGGTGCGAATTACATACTCTGTCAGGCCCTTGCCTGCCTTGTGTGGAGGATAGGCGGCATCTACCTCGTCGATGAAGTAGGGGAAGCTGACAATGTCTTCTTTGTCATCGTAAAGAGCGATGTAGAAGTTGTTTGCTGGCATCACCGTGCTTATGATCTCATGGACTGTCTTGTACAGTTCCTCCAGACTCGAGGACTTGTCCGGTGCTTGTGAAATCCTGTAAACAGCATTCTGAAGAATTTCCGCCTGCCTGCGCTCTGTGATGTCACGGATAGTTGTCAGCCTCATATCGTGACCGCCGATGCTCAATGAGCGCGACCTTGTCTCCACCGGGAAAGTTGTCCCGTCTTTTCTCAGTGCCAGGTTTTCGTGCGGTTCTTCTTTATTTGAAGCTATGCGCTGAGCTTCCGAGTTGATCGCAGCGGGTTCTAAGAATTCAAGAATGCTCCTCCCCATCATCTCATCCGACTTGCACCCGAACATTCTGAGTGCCTGATCGTTTACGTCTACGATCGTTCCACGCTCACTTACAACTATGCCCTCGAATGTAGCCTGGGACAGCCTGGAATACCGTTCCTCGCTTTGTCGCAGCGACGATTCAGTCCGCCTTCTCTCTGCCAACTCTCGATCTACGCTTTGAAAGGCACCTCTGAAGTTGCTCGATGCCACGTATTGCAGAACTGCCAGGACCACTGCGTGGACACCGTCTACAGTCCAGAGGAGAAGATCCGTCCTCGGAAAGACTGGTTTTGGCAAAGCGACGAACTTCCCAAGATACACCAGTCCAAGCTCTGTCAGGATCGAGACCATTGCAGTCAGTAACCCGGCTTTTGCTCCCACCAAAAGACCTGCGGCAATAATCAGCACAAGATAGCCAGTTACTACGGGAGTCCTAATCCCTCCCCCCGTCACACAAAACGCGGTGATAAAGACCCAGTATTCCACCAAGAGTAGGTAACCGGAGACACGAGGCTTGCCACAGCGGATTACAATAAGCGAGCTGATTCCAGACAGCCAGACATATGCCAGAAACACTGACCATCGCAGAAGGAATTCAGGTGCTAATGCTGTCGCAATCGCGGCAACTATTGGCGCAATGATCATCAGGGGCGCAATGAATTGCATCTGAAGGCGAGCGATGGTACTCTCCTCTTGATTGTCAAACTCAGGGGGGACAAAGAGGGATCTGAGAGTCGAGATGGTTTCCTTGATGCTCTTCCTAATAGATGTCATCGCAACCGCATTCTCCGGTGATCAACATCCCGTGTCATTTCTCTCCCGACTCTGGATGATTCTGAATTGGGGCTCGCCGGGCAAAAGTCAACTTATCGATCTCGTTAAGCCCTGCCGAGATTGATGTAATTGTTTCCCATCCGCAATGTCCGTTTCCGGATTTGCCCAGAGATCTGTAGATGATTGAAGACGCCGCTTGAGTATCCTGGCTGTCAGTGTAGCATCTCGTAACCTTTTTGTCGCATTCCGGAACCATAATGGGAGAGAAGCGTGAATCGCGAAATACCATGACAATGTGTGAGCAAACACACGCCGAGGGCGAACAGCTCAATTGCTGCAAGGATCGTTCCCATTCAATGTCTTCAGCACCGCCTCCGACGTTGGAATATCTTTCGCTGTTTAGCATCACTTCTCGCCAATTCTGAATCTATTGCCGCCGAATCGAATGTCAGGAGCAGGCCGCGGCAGGCAACATGGTCCGGACTCTTCCCGCCCAATCCTACACCTTCACAATAGCTTATCGGTAGTACCGCGTGTAAACTTTACCTGCGCAGGTTGGGGTAACGCTGTTCGCCGCTCAGTCTGCTTACAGAGGCGCGAGTCACGACGACAAACCTCTTTTCGTTGACAAGTCTCTTGAGCGGGCTCAACAGACCGCTAAAAAATGCAGGGATGATAAAATCGGGGCGCGCGCTGATCCTCGGCATACCGTGCCAGGATTATACAAACCTGTGTAGAAACGCGTCATACAATCTCGGACAAGTCCCGGAGGGATAACACGATTATTTCATCCTTTCAGGATTTAGAAAAGCTGATAAGAAACCAGGACGCAGATTACTTGACGACAGATATTTCGAATCACCGCAGTGATATCGCATTTCGGCGTACGGAAAAAGCGGCGAGTGCAAGATTGACTCTCAGGCGTCTTGACAAACGGAGCACATTCAACCATATTCCTCTCGAAAGACAAGCCAAACAGGAACAGCAGCTTCGGACAAAAACACGACCGCAGAGTGAAAATAGCAATCACCGGTGCAACCGGATTCATAGGAAGAGGGCTGACGAGCTTCCTGGGCGGTGAAGGACACCAAGTAATTGCGTTGTCGCGAAACCCTCAGCAGGCGTTGACGATATTAGACAGCAAGCTTCGCACCCTAAGATGGACTCCGGACAACAGGGCCGAGCTCGTCCACGAGCTGGACGGGGTTGACGCAATCATCAACCTTGCAGGCGAAAACATCGGCTCATCTCTCTGGACAGAGAGGAAGCGGAAGCGGATCATCGAGAGCCGGGTATCAGCTGGGAGACTAGTCACGGACGTTGTTGCATCCATGACAAGAAAGCCCAACATAGTCGTGCAAGCTTCCGCGGTAGGCTTCTACGGATCGCGCAGTGATGAAGTCCTCGACGAAACTTCGGCGTCAGGCAACGGTTTTCTGGCAGATGTTGTCCGTGTATGGGAAGACTCCACAAGAGGCACTGAAGCGCTCGGTGTACGGCGGGTCATCATTAGAACCGGGGTTGTCTTCGGCGGCGACGGCGGCGCTCTGCCAAAGCTGGCCCTGCCTTACAAGCTATTTCTGGGTACTTTGCTCGGTTCGGGTAAGCAGTGGGTTCCGTGGATTTACTACTCCGACGAGCTGGAAGCCATCCGTTTTCTCCTGACGAGCCAATTGTCATCGGGAGTCTACAACCTGGTTTCGCCGAATCCCGCTCGGATGGAAGAAGTCTGCTCAGCCATCGGCGGAGCGCTCAGAAGACCGACCATCATACGCGTTCCAGATTTCTTCCTGAAGATGGCAATGGGAAAGATGGCTGGGGAGACTATCCTGCCTAGCCAAAAAGTAATCCCTTCGCGATTGGCAGAAGCGGGGTTCGAATTCCGACATGCCGACTTAAGAACATCTATCACGCAGATTTTCTCGCAAGGAATCGGCAGATAATTACGGGAGCAGACATCTCGCGCCTCCGGCTTCAGTCGACGTCGAAAGGGCATCCGTCAATCTACTAGCGTAATTGACAATCGCCCGAAGTTCCGCTAACTTCGAAAGTCAGGTTCCCATCCGTAATTGAGCAGCACCCGCCATTTGGACAAATCAACAACACAAATAATGTTCACAAGGAGAAGCTGATATGAAGCAGTGGTACGAAACTCTATTTGAAAACTATGGCGAGAAATACGATAACGAACCCTTTACCGAGGGAACCGTAGGAGAGTGCGATTTCATCGAAGAAGAAATCGGTCATGACAGAGAGATGAAGATACTCGATGTGGGGTGCGGAACCGGCCGTCACGCCATCGGGCTGGCAAAGCGCGGGTATTCTGTAACGGGAGTTGATCTTTCAGATTCCATGCTGAAGCGTGCGAGAGAGAAAGCCGCCGCACTCGGCGTAAACGTGAATTTCCGGAAGGAAGACGCGAGGAATCTTCCATTCACGGACGAGTTTAACCTGGTCATCATGCTCTGCGAGGGAGCTTTTCCCCTCATGGAAACCGATGAGATGAATTTTCAGATACTCGAAAACGCGGCGAGGTCTCTGAAGAATGGCGGGAAGTTTATCTTCACAACTCTGAACGGGCTCTTCCCGCTCTTCCATTCCGTCAGGGACTTGATTAAATCAAGCTCCAAAGAAGAAAGCGCCACATACGAAGGGCTGAGCTTCGACCTTATGACTTTTCGAGACCATAGCATCACAAGGGCTGTAGACGACCTCGGGAATACAAAGGAGCTGCGATGTGACGAGCGGTATTATGTACCCTCGGAGATAACATGGTTGCTCAAATCACTTGGATTCCGCACGATTGATATCTTTGGGGCAAAGCTCAGCAAGTACAGCCGCGACGACCGGCTGACTACCGAAGATTTTGAAATGCTCGTCGTGGCGGTGAGGTAGAGACACCTCCCGAATTTGTTTTATTAGCATCGTGGGCGTAAAATGGATGCACTGAGATAATCGGGAAACGGAATGTCGGCCGTAGCGACAATACTTTTCGACAATTTTGAAACGCTGGATGTGTATGGTGGTCTCACAGCCAGACTTGCAGGACTGGCTGAGAATGCACGATACGTCCTTACCGTCTGCACCGGATCGGTTTTGTTCTCAAAAACCGGGTTATTGGATCAAAGGAGAGCGACAACGAACAAGAGAGTCTTCTCCTGGGCGCCGAGCGAAGCACCGCGAGTTAGCTGGATTAAGAAAGCAAGGTGGGTCCGCGACGGAAACATCTATACGAGTTCAGGAATCAGTGCCGGGATAGATATGGCATTCGGCTTCATCTCGGATTTGTTCGGGTACGACACGGCGAAGAGGGAAAGCATGGCGATTGAATATGACTGGAAAGATGACCCTGACTGGGATCCGTTCTCTGATCTCTATTGAATGATTGATGCTCGGAAGTAACGATGCTCAGCAGGTCTCCTTCAAAAGAAGCCGATGCAAAGAAGCTGGGAGCTCACAATTTCGTTCTCACCACCGACCCTAAGCAGGTCTCGAAACTGAACAATTACTTCGACTTCATAGTCGATACTGTCTCCGCACAATCAGCGGCTCGATGATAGGCGGACTGCCCGAGACACAGGAGATGCTGGACTACTGCTCAGAGAAAGGGATCGTGTCGGACGTCGAGGTCATTGCAATGAACAGGATAGATGAGGCTTACGAGCGAACACTGAAAGGAGACGTTCGATACAGATTCGTCATCGATATGGCGACATTATGAATGATAACCCAGCGCATCCTCCAGGGAGTTTTTTCCTAGTTTAGTCACCCGCTATCTAACTTCTATGACGGTTGAAATCCTGGATGGTTGCATCTCCATGATTGGTTCACCTCACCACGGGAACATTCACGGTTGGTTCCGAAATTTGGAAATGAATTTGATGCGGGACAATCCGAAGCGTATCTTGAATGAGAAGCGACCTTTATGAAAAAGCTGCATTACATCCAGCATGTTCCGTTCGAGTCACCAGGCAGTATCGTGGACTGGGCCCAAAAGGAAAGTGTTCAGATCTCATCGACAAAACTATACAAAGATGAGCTATTCCCCAATACAAACGCATTCGATTACCTCGTCGTGATGGGCGGACCAATGGGCGTCAACGACGAAAAGACTTTTCCCTGGCTCAGGGAAGAAAAAATCTTCATCGAGAAGACGATCAGAACCGGTAAGGTTGTTTTGGGAATTTGCCTGGGAGCACAGCTTGTAGCTCAAGTGTTGGGGGGCGACGTAACGACTAACAAATACAAAGAAATTGGCTGGTACTCCATTCACACGACTCGCGAGAACAAGAGTCTGCGTGCAACCGGTTTTCTCCCCGACAACTTCACCGCCTTTCATTGGCACGGAGATACGTTCGCACTGCCAGCAGGCGCTGTAAAGATTGCCTATTCGGAAGGATGTGAAAACCAAGGGTTCGTGTACGACGACAAAGTAATCGCGCTTCAGTTTCACCTTGAGGTCACCGAAGAGTTGCTCGGCGAGATGGTAAAGAACGGCAGGAGTGAACTGGTTGCCGACAGGTCCGTTCAAGATGAGGCTGAAATTCTGGCGAACCGCGAATTCATGAAGTCAAACAACGACCATATGTCGAAGATCCTGACGAATGTGGGAAAGATCTCGTGAGTGCCAAAATAGTCCTTACGCTGTTTCTGCTGCTCGTTCCATCCGGAGTATCGTTCGCACAGCAGAAAACAATTCATGTGTCAGAAGATATCGAACTGGTGAGGATCACAAACCGTGCTTATGTGCACATATCATATGCGGATATGCCTCCGTACGGAAGAGTCGGTTCGAATGGTTTGCTTTTCGTCGATGAAGGAAAGGCTTTCCTGTTCGATACGCCGGTGACGGAATCTCAGACAAGAGATCTCGTCTCATGGATCCAGGACACGATGAAGACAAAGATTGTAGGATTCGTACCCAATCACTGGCACAGCGACTGCATGGGCGGGCTGGCCTACATCAACAGCCTTGGTATTGAGTCATACGCGAATGAAATGACAATTCAGATCGCGAGGTCGAAAAATCTTCCGTTGCCGAAACATGGATTCACGGATTCACTCATCCTGAGACTTGGCGACAAGAAGATAGTGTGCCACTATCCCGGTCCGGCTCACACACTCGACAATATCGTTGTCTGGATTCCGTCCGAACAAATTCTTTTTGCAGGTTGCATGGTGAAAGGAATGGATTCACGAACTCTCGGCAATACCGCTGACGGTGACTTGGCTCGATACCCAAAGACTATCAGGAACGTATTGAACAAGTATCGAAACGCTAAGTTCGTAATACCAGGGCATGGGCAGTTCGGCGGCATAGAGCTGCTCGAGCACACGGTGCAACTCGCCGAGAATCAGTGACATCCCGTACGGATCACGAATCCACCGGAATGCAGCGATCCCGCTGAGATGCGGATTCGTTGACCTCCCCCAGGAGAGTACGGAACTCATTTCCTGAAGTAGAGTACGGAATCCGGGATGGACTCTCTATCGAATCCGGGTCCCTTGAACTGCACCGTCAATTCATCGCCGCCCTTCGCCTGGAAGTAATCCACCCGAATTTTGTGATAACCTTTGGCTAGCGGTATTACACCAAACTTTTCCATCGTACCGTGCAACCCGTCGTTGTCCACAACGAGCTTATCGCCGATATATAGTTTGCTCCCATCGTCAGAGTTAGTATAGAACGTGTACACCCCATCCATTGGAATTCTTACATAGCCGGTATATTCGATGCCGTAATTCTCCGCGGACCTATTCTGGGGAAGGACAATTTCAGGAAGCACGGACTCACGAATGGGAGCAAGTCCACTAAAATCGGGAATGGAGGTCCACTCCCCCTGGAAATACTTGTATTCGATTCCGTTAGATGCGTCCTCAAGGCTTGTCGCAGGTTCGGCTTCAACTCTCACAAAAGTTACTGTGGAGATCCCGCTGACCGGCTTGCCGTCCTGGAAGTAACGCGCCGACACTGTCGTTGTGCCCGTTATGTTCACCGGTTGCGAATACAGCGGAGAGTCTGCCGTCGGCTGCCGGCCATCGAGTGTGTAACGCACAACGACATCTTTCGCAGGCTCGATCTTCACGTTCGATGACTTGATAAACATTTTCATGTCCGGACCGATTTGCGGAGGATTGTACACCTGAGCTTCCCCGTTGAAATACAATGCAACTACTGTACAGATCTGGTCAGGCGCCTCATGTGGAACTGATACAACGAGCGAGTCTCCCGTCCTATACGTTTTCAGCAATGACTTCTCCTTGTCCGAGAGAATGAACGCACGCACCGGATTGCCGTAAATCCCTTCCAGAATCAGCTTGCCGTCCGAAGGCCAATCGAAGACCTCCAGGTACAATCTGCCCGGCTTCTGCGTGCAGCGGCCCCATGGAAGCTGAGTTGTGAAAGGACTCGCCGTCGTGCCGTAGATCGCATCTCCATTCGCTTTCAACCAGGTCCCCATCGTGTCAAGTCGACCAACTTCAGGCTGTGGGATAACTCCTCGCGCGGTTGGACCGACGTTGAGGAGATAGTTGCCTCCCTTGCTTGCGATGTCGATCAGGTTGCGAATCAAAGTCGCTGCGGATTTGAAGTCGAAGTCCGTTGCATTGTAACCCCAGTTATTATTGATCGTCATGCAGGTTTCCCAATCGTGACCGGGAATACCGTTTGGCGGTATGCTCTGCTCGGGCGTCTCATAGTCGCCAGCACCCATTACGCGGTTGTTCACGATCAATCTCGGATCCAATTTCCTCAGGTAGTTATAGATCTCCCGTCCGTCCTTGTCGGTCCAGCCTTGCATCCAGCCACCATCGAACCATAGCACAGCCGGATGATATTGAGTGACAAGTTCTCTGAGCTGCGTCTTCATGTACAAAATATACGCGCTCTTCTCTCCGGGCTTGAAGTGCGTTGGATTGTAAGTCGGACGTTCAGGGTTCGGGTCGCTTGCCTCCTGGAACGGACTGTGCCAATCCATGATTGAATAGTAGACGCAAAAGCGGACCCCATATTTGCGGCAAGCGGCACTCAGGGCTTTGAGAGGATCTTTGTGCCACGGCGTTGCATCGACCACGTTGTAGTGCGTCGCTTTCGTATTGAACATGCAAAAGCCGTCATGGTGTTTCGATGTGATCACGAGATATTTCATGCCTGCATCGCGGGCGATCTTCACCCAGCGATCTGCATTGAACTCAATCGGGTCGAATTCCTTTGCGTACTTCTCGTATTCCGCCCGCGGGACGTGAGCATTGCTCATATACCATTCGCCTTCTGCCGGGATGGCATAGATCCCCCAATGGATGAACATGCCGAATCGCGCATCCACCCACCACTGCATGCGAGCGTTATCTTCGCGCGGAGATTTGATTTGTCCATAAGCGTCGCTCATCCCCGTCAGACAAACGACAAAGACACCGGCCAGCAGCGTCATGGCTCTCAATCTTCCAGAAAGCCTTCGTTCCATCATTTTTCCCCGTTTATTAGCACGTTTTGGAGCGTTTTCCTCGGATCATTTGATGTGAGGGCCGAATGAGAGGTAGCGGGTTCATACACGCAAATCACGCATTCGAACAGCGGTAAAGAAGCGATCTAATTACCTCTGGCATTCAGCTATTCCACTCTCAGCAAACTCAGTTGAAGTGTACCAAACAATTCCCATTATGTCAACATTGTTCCCATCGGCGTGTGTCGTAACGAGTTGACTATGAGAATCGGCGTTTCTAAATTTTCTCTGTCAGATGTCACGGGCTTTTGCAGGCACTAATCCAGCGACTAGTGATCTACCATCCTTCGACGCTTACCGTGATCGAGTTACATCCATATCACCGAACTGCGCCGCGGCAATCTGTTCCACTTCAACAAGAACTGCCAACAGAAAGGAGGTTGTCATGAGTGAGGAGAAGATGGACAGCGACACTTGCTGTCCAAAGTTCGATACCACTCCATGGGACGAGAAGACTCATCAATGGACTGAAAAGCCATTCATCAAAGACACTATTCCGCAAATCTTCCACATTCCTCTGCCCGGAACAATAAAGCGAATGATGGGGCGAATGTGGAAGAAAGCTCAGGATTCGGGGGTTGCCCCGGAGTTGAAGGATTTCATCGCCATGGCTTACGATCCATCACCGTGGAAATCCGAATTCTACATGGCTGTCACAAAAGAAATCCCAGGCGCCGACAACGTCAAGTTATCGGGGACATTTCTCACGAAGGTATTCGACGGTCCCTACAATGCCGTCCCAAAATGGATCAAGGAGATGGACAAGTTTGTCGCCTCAAACGGCAAGGCGACGGAGAAGTACTACTTCTATTTCACCACCTGTCCGAAATGCGCAAAGAAGTACGGACACAATTATGTGGTGGCATTTGCACAGGTAAATTGATTCCTCGCGCGAGAGGAGTTCGAGAGCGGGTGAGAGGGACTTCGTCGCCTCCACCCGGCTCTCGTTGTCGGGAAGATACTCGCGAATTGCGGCCGCGCCCGCTGTTGTAAACTCATGAATAATCGCACACTCATCAGAATCCCTGGAGAGCAATCATGGACAGAAAATACTTCTTGAAATCTTGTGGCGTTTTCGGCATCGGCTCGTGTTTCCTTCCAGGCATGATCGATGCCCTTGCCGCGTCTACTCCTGAAGGCCCACCAGTTACCTCTTGTGAAGAGAAACAGGAATTTGCCCAGAAGTGGGTGAAAAGATTCTTCGACACCTTTGACGAGAGCCTCGACCAGCCTAAGAGAAAAGAGATAATGGAACGATGCGGGAAGGCTTGTTTCCAGGGGAGCATCCAGGGAAGGACGATCACCCCTGCCGATATCGATATATTCATTGGCGAGATCAACAAGTATGCTGGAGAGGTCGCGGCAGAACGTGACGGCAACGTTGTGGATTTTCACTATGTAGGGAACCCGCGCGGTCTGAAGGTGACAGATGGGTATTGCCTCTGTCCGCTTGTGGAGTCCGGTCCGGCAGGGCTTTCAGGGACTTTCTGCGATTGCTCCGTCGGATATGTGAAAGAGATGTTCAAGACATATACCGGCAGGAGTGTCACCGTCGATCTCCTGGAGTCGCTGAAGCGTGGCGACAAAGGGTGCCGGTTCAGAATAACTCTCAGCTCGTAGTCCGCGCATCCCCCGCACGAAGAGGTCTGTGGGAATGTCGGGTCTGACTTACAGGACCTGCTGGATTCTTGTGTCCCCGTGACCACGAAAAGAAAATTACGGAAGAGAGGATTTGGGATGGTAGCGGAGGAGGGATTCGAACCCCCGACACGCGGATTATGATTCCGCTGCTCTAACCGACTGAGCTACTCCGCCATAACAACATAATTTAGCTCATCGGCACAGAGTTTCCAAAGAGAACCGCGATTGGGTACTGGCTCGATTTCAATAAGATTGATCAGACCATGAATTCGTTTCCCGCC
>CAZRXH010000019.1:0-36201 GCA_964603995.1 uncultured Bacteroidota bacterium
CTAGTATCACCATGCCGGCCACGTCCTCCGGAACTACCACGCCGATCTTTGCTTTGGAAGGCGAATTATTCTTGGCCTCAGGACGGTGGTCAGTTGTTCGATTCCTGAAATCGTCCTCCTTTCCTCCGAATTCTGCTACTCTCATCGTCTTGATCCCTATCTCGCGGAGAGCATCCCGCAGCTTACCCAACTCTCCCGTCTCGACTATTGCCTCAATCTTTCTCATCGTCCTCTCGATTGCTCCATCGATTAAACTTTCTTTAAAAAATATTACAACAATGTAAGTATTATAAGAATATCCGATAGCATTGCGTAATAAATTAAACATAAAAAGTACCTTTTGTCAAGTAAATTAAGAGAAAAATTGTTTTTCCTTTAGATTTTTCCTTCCTCACCCCCGACAGCAGAAGCTCTTCCAAATCTTCTCAAAAACAGCGGATAACACCCCGTTGAGCCGCTCGCCTCCGATCAGACGCCGCAAGCACCACTCAAATTCGAAGTCGGATTGAACTGCAAATACAGGCCTGTCTGAGCTGTGAGTATCAGCCGAGAAGCGGATCAGATTTCACCTCTACTGGCAACTGCCCGATAACTCTGGCCTTACGCGCTCACTATACAGCGCTCAATCTCGGGTCTATGGTTGACTTTGAGGTCAGTCGGCCACCCCCCGGCCGTCCTGTCGACGTAGAAACAAGAAGAATTGTCTCGCCACCGCAGATAACTGAAAAGACGAAGTCGCACCGTGTCCCTGAACCACACGAACTTACCACCGGACAAGCCGTCTACAAACTCGTGTGGAAAGCATGCTCCGGGATCCCGTGTTTGGACGTGAGCAACATTGGAAATACCTGACGGAAAACGTATATTCGTAACGAACCTTGGCTTGTAGGACTCAGAGGTGCTGCTTAGAGGAGAAGAATGAAGAAACTATTGGTCATCGAGGATGAAGACGATCTACGGACGTCGATAAAGAGTCTCCTCGAATCATCTAACTATGAGGTCATCACCGCACCAGATGGACTTGAAGGCGTCAGAATTGCAAAAGAGGTCATCCCGGATCTGATAATCTGTGACATTATGATGCCTAAATTGAACGGGTACAAAGTCATCGAGACTTTGCGGAAAGAGAAGAAACTCGCCTCTGTTCCATTCATCTTCCTGACGGCAAGAGACGAGATTTCCGATATTCGGAGCGGTATGGAGCTTGGCGCTGACGACTATCTTATCAAGCCCTTTCACGCTCCCCAATTATTGAAGGCAATTGAAACTAGGCTCACGCGTTTCGAGACTATTCACCCACGCGCGGTCCCTTCAACAAGCGATCCGGAGACCGGTACCAGGAAGAATCTGACGGAGAATGACCGACTCTTCGTGAAAGTGAACGACAAGCCGCAAATCATAAAGGTTGGTGACATTCTATGCATAAAGGCTGAGGGGGAATACTCAACCATCATCTTGCTCTCCGGGACAAAGTTCCTGGTTCGCAGGTTGATGAAAGAATGGGAAGAACAGCTCCCCGACAATCTATTTCTGCGGATACACAGATCAGTCATCGTGAACATCAGCCAGATCGACAAGATAGAGAAATGGTACAAACGGTCTTACGTCGTTATCTTGAAAAACTACGACGAGAGTTTTATCATAAGCCAGCGGTATCTGAGCAAAGTCAGAGCCAGATTCATGGCTTAACCTCGTCCCCCCACCACACTCCCAAGGGCTGCAAGACGGCGTAGATGTCCGGCTGTCCTTCCCAGTAGCGTCTATTCGCTGGTTCTGAGTCTCAGCCAGCAGTAACAGCATCAAGCCTCCCGACAAAAATTCTCGCTTGCCGATCCAATCACACGCCTACTGCTAATTTGCTGCGCTCGCGGCATCCATTCGTGGATTTGCGAATCTGTGCCGATAATAGATCATAGCGACCACCGGGCGGATAAGTCAGGGGTCATTAATAGACCAAAGAGATCAACAATCAAAGTTAAGGGATGCCAATATGAAAAGAATGCTCGCAACTCTCCTTCTGCCGCTAAATGTGGCATGGGCGCAGGTAACCCCGAGCGCCGGCCCCACGCTCTACGGATATGTCAAAGCATGGTACCAGGCCGATTATTCAACCAACCAGGGCGGTTTCTCGGTAAACATGGCCCGACTGGGAGTCAAAGGCAACATTAATGAGTATGCGGGATATAAGTTGTTTGCGGACTTCACCAGGCTCGGCAGCCTGCAAACGAAGACGACGACGCTTGACGGCATAACTTACGTCACGTCAGCTACCGCCACATTCTCCAATTACCTCCTCGACGCGGACGCTTTCATAAAGCCTGTGAATAACCTTACGATCGACATGGGCCAATTCAAAGTGCCGTTCAGCACAGACAACCTCAGATCCGGTGCAGATGTCGATTTTGTCAACCGCCCCATGATAACAAATGTGACACCGGGACTCAGGGACATGGGTTTCATGGCCACATACGATATCAAAGGCAGAACACCGGTGCAACTCGCTAGCGGGGTATTCAACGGCGCGGGTCAGAATAAAACGGAGAACGACAAGACGGCCAACTATGCTTTCCGTGCAGTCATACAACCGATAAAAGGTCTCGGGCTTTCCGCGAACTACTACGGCGGCAAACTTTCGGGAGCTGGTGTGAGCATCTACGATCTGGGATTTGACTTGAAGGTCGGCAACGCCTTTCTGGACGGAGAGTTTGCGGCCAGGGGCTCGGACATAAACAAGGTGATCACGAATTCAAACTCATTCTTCGTGTACTCTTATTATGACGTGGATCTGGGAAAATGTGAGATATCCCACGTGATCCCTGCAGTGAGATACGAACGCTACGATCCCAGCACTTCTGTATCTAACAATGAAATTTACAGGACGACATTCGGAGTCGCTCTCGAATTTGCGAAAGTGTCATTTGCACAGTTCAGGATCAACTACGAATTGTTCGACTACGCAAACGGAGCACCAAATCCGAACAAACTAATCTTTGAACTCCAGACAAGATTCTAAGACAGCCCAAACAAATGAAGACAAAAGAATTTGTGACGATAGTCTGGAGGATTTAGGAGGATATAGAGAAAGCCATTTGCTCAACGGAGGAAGACAAAGACGACGTACAAAAGCGAAAAGCAGCGGCTGATGAAGCCGTCAGATGGTAGATGTAATGAAGAACTGGTTTCCCATCTTTCTGCCACACAAGCCTCGTGAAAGGAAATAGAAATGGAAAAAGAACGCACGACCGCAAAAAATCCGCTACTGCAATTTGTCACATTCGGGATCGGAGAAGAAGAATTCGCTGTCGACATCTCTATCGTCCAGGAAATTAACAAGATGATGCGAGTCACCAGGATACCCAAGGCTCCAGATCTTGTGGAAGGCATAGTGAACCTCCGCGGGCGCGTAATACCGACCATAAATCTGCGAAAGCGATTCGGCCTGGACGGGCACGAGCATGACAAGGAAACGAGCATAATTGTAATCGATATTCCGGGGAGATCCTTCGGATTTCTTGTGGACGCTGTCAACGAGGTACTGCGTATCCCGGACAGCGTAATCGAGCCGCCGCCGAAACTCGGTGCCGGCTCCCACTCCGAGTACATAACCGGGATTGCAAAACTGGAAAATCGATTACTCTTTCTTCTCGATGCGACTAAGGTCACTTCCTTCGAAGATGAGATGATCGAGGCATAGAGGGACCGCTAACAGGTCAAACTAGAGGGCTGGCGAAACAAGAAATCGTGCGCTCCGATAAAGTTTGGGGCGGGCAAACACAAAGGAGAAACAAAAATGGATCTTATCAGAAATTTCGGCATTCGTACCAAGTACCTTATCCCCGTCGTCTTGACGACCGTGGGGCTCTTGTTGGTAATCGTGTACGGAGTCAAAACACTCAATTCAAATTCGAACACCTTCGTCAGTTTCATTGAGAAGGATCAGACTCTCTTGCTCTCTCTGAACGGCATGTATGCGCAGGGACTTCAATCTGAGCAAGCGACGCGAAATGTTTTGCTCAACCCTAAAGATGGGAAGGCCAAGGCCAATTATATCCAGGCGAACGAGGACTTCAATACACAGATGGCAAGGGCAAGACAATCCGCCATCGGTCATCAGGACGTGCTGACGCAGTTGGACAACATTGCGCAACAGTGGCAGTCTCTTGACGCTTTGAAAGAACAGGTCCAGCAGCTTGCCATTTCCGGGAACTCCTCAAAGGGGGTAGACTTGCTAACGACCGCAGAGACCTCCAGTTGGAGAAATATCAAGGCAAATTTGCTTGCTCTTATTGCGGCCGCGGAGAAGAACTCACTTACGAAAAAGGCTGACGTTCAGAAGGCCACTCATGACGCATCTGTCAACGTGATAACGTATTCAGTCGTTGTAGTTCTGGTCAGCCTCCTGATAATACTGCTTGCCGTCAACGCATTCGTAAAGCCGATTCGCGTTCTGGAGCAAAGCGCAGACAAGGTAGCATCAGGCGACACAAATGTTCATGTGGAAGTGAAATCGAACGACGAGATAGGGCGGCTTTCAAAATCCTTTAACATAATGGTGGAAAGCATCCGCAATTCTCTGGGTGAAGTGAAAGAAAAGAATGCGGTCGCCGAATTGGCTCTCAAGGAAGCCGAGAAAGCCAAGACATCTGCCGACAACCAGCGGGACTATCTGAGTGTCAACGTCGGAAAAATACTGGCAGAGATGGAACGATTCTCCGACGGAAACCTCAACGTACAGATGGACACTGACGACAGAGAGGAAATTGGGAAATTGTTCAACGGCTTCAACAGGGCCGTCGACAATATAAGGTCGATGGTGCTTTCCGTGAATGAAGCGGTACAGGCCACCGCCAGCGCCGCAAACCAGATTTCTTCGAGCACGGAAGAGATGTCTGCTGGCTCGCAGGAACAGAGTGCCCAGTCCACCGAGGTGGCAAGTGCTGTGGAAGAAATGGCTAAGACGATCATCGAAACGACAAGGAACGCGAGTTCAGCAGCGCAAGCGGCCAAAACCGCCGGCAGTACTGCTACGGAGAGTGGAAACATCATAAACGACACGATAGCGGGGATGGATCGAATCGCGCAGGTTGTAAAGACATCGTCCGAGAAGATAAAGGCATTGGGCAGGAGCAGCGATCAGATCGGAGAGATTATTCAGGTAATCGACGACATCGCGGATCAGACCAACTTGTTGGCTTTGAACGCCGCCATAGAAGCAGCCAGGGCCGGTGAGCAGGGCCGAGGGTTTGCAGTAGTAGCAGACGAGGTAAGGAAGCTTGCGGAAAGAACCACGAAAGCCACAAAAGAGATCGCCGACATGATCAAACGTATCCAGGTGGAAACCGGCGATGTTGTCAAATCAATCGAAGAAGGAAATGTGGAAGTAGAGAAGGGAAAGGAATCTGTGGACAAGGCACGCCAGGCGCTCCAGGAAATAATCAGCGGCGCGAATGAGGTGGTTGACATCGTTTCTCAGGTCGCGGCCGCCAGTGAAGAGCAGTCTTCGGCTGCCGAGCAGATAAGCAAGAACATCGAAGCAATCAGCAAAGTATCACAGGAAAGCGCGGTCGGCACTCAACAGATCTCGAAAGCTGCGGACGACTTGAGCAAACTCACTCTAAACCTTCAAAACCTGATATCGCAATTCAAAATCGAAGGCTCAGAAGATTTCTCCAGTAACGACTTGAAAACTTCTGACTTGAAAAGCGACTACGCTGTTCGTTCAAACGGCAGACTGATTAAGTCATGATTCGGTTGATATCTGAGAAAGTGGGGAGAGATCAACTGGTCCCTCCTCGATCCTTTCCGGCTTGGATATAATCCTATTCTCCCGTCAAGTGCGGCTATGGAAGATCATCTGAAGATGGCCCGGCCAAATTCACGGCTCAACCTTCCCTCCTCTCAATGCATTCGTGTTCAAAAGACAAATACGAACATTCCACCGATTTCTCGATCGCGCCTCCTCTTTGAAGTTCGATCAGGAACTCCCGTGTCAAGGGTATCCGAAACCTGAAAGCTTATGAATCACTCGCTAGGATCCTGGACTTCTTCTTTTTAAACCACCCCATCCACCTCGATGTGGAAATTGCACACTCATCGACGGCCAAGTGCGTTTGTTGTGCTTTTGTTGCGCTCACTGCTTTCATGTGCTGCAGGATTAAGTCCCACCGATAAATGAATTGAAAGGAACACAGAAAGCGAAAGATGTCCCTCAGTGCTCGTCAAGAAGAAATAGCCAAAGGATGAATGCGGCCATGAAGAAGAACCAGTTCCCGGAAAGCGATGCTGTCCGTCGGCTTGTCACTCTGAAGATCGGAGGAGATGATCTCGGCATAGACATATCTATCGTCCGCGAGCCCGGGAAGATAGTACGCATTTCCGGCAAACGGAGGGAGGGAGGTCCTCTGGAAGGAGTCATCGATCTCGACGGGCATGGGATGCCGGTTGTCGACATGCGTCGAAGCCAGGAGTCAGGCAGGCGTGGCCACCCTGAAGAAACGATACTTGTAATGATCGACACGCGTTACAAGACTCTGGCCTTCCTGGTCAGCTCAGGCAAGAATGGCGTCCAGACACCGGTAAGGGAAGAGAACCGGATATTTTCGGAAGGCGACAGGATATTCATTAACTCAAGCAACAAGCAGCACATCTTGAATATCAACGATATTCTGTGCATCAGGGCTGAAGGTGAGTATTCCACGATCTTCCTTAGTTCGGGTTCAAAATTCCTCGTGCGACGGCTGATCAAGCAGTGGGAGAAGCAACTGCCAGGAAGCATTTTCCTGCGCATCCATCGGTCCACCATAGTCAACATTAACCACGTGGAAAGAATTGAGAAATGGTCCAAGCGCTCCCATGTCGTCTACCTGAAGAACCTCCAGGAAACTTTCGTAATCAGTCAACGCTACTTCGCCAAAATCAAATCCAGATTCCTGGTATGAAAAAGACAATGAGAGATGCAGACAGTGAGAACCGCAGGACAAGCCACTCAAGACAGGCTATTCCCTGCGGGTTTCGACTGTTCTGCGGTCCTTTTCGCCTGTTCCTGGTCGCGCGCCCATCGTCCAGATCACGCGCTCATTGGGTATTTGCCGCGCTGGTGACATTGTCATGCAGAGAATGGGCTTTTAGCCGAAAAATGAATAGAAAAGAGGATGATACTATGCAAAGAAATATCAAGAGTCTTTTACACCCAGTCGGGGACTGGTTTCAGTACAGTTGCCAAAATAACCAATCAACAAAAAGGAGAATCAAAATGAGGCTCAAACACGCGTCCCTCGCTCTAGCAATGTTGTTGTCGTTCTCGGCAGCAACATTTGCCCAATCCAACGATCTGCAGATCTTTGGATATTTCCAGAATAACTACACGTACTTCAACACTTACCTCGGTGATACTAAGACAATGGATGTGAACTCATTCCTGATGCAGCAAATGGATGTGTTCTTCCAGAAGAACCTTACAGCCGATTTCAGTGCGTTCGTCAACCTGGAATTCACGAATTCCTACGCGGCTCAGGATTCTATTGGCGGTTTCAAAATCCAGGAAGCCTGGTTGAAATACTCGCCGTCAGAGTACTTGAATATCAAGGGTGGCTTGTTGATCCCGAGGTTCAATAATTTCAACGAAATCAAAAACCGCACGGTTCTTCTGCCCTACATATACAGACCAATTGCATATGAGAGCTACTTCTTCAATCAATTCGGAACAAGCGCGTTCGTGCCGTCGACAGCAAACTTGCAGGTCTACGGCGACATTCCGGTCGTCGGCGGCCTTCACTTCAACTACGCCGGTTTCTATGGGAACTCGGAGACTGACATGTTGAACAAAAACTCAAACTTCTGGGGACCGGGCCAGGATCCGACACCTTACAAGCTGGTCGGTGGAAGGCTCGGCATCGAGTACGAGAATCTACAGCTCGGAGTCTCCGCAACATCTGACAGACAAAATCTGAACCAGGAAAACAACGGCTTCGCTACGGTACGGTACAACTTAGGTTATATCCCCCGTACAAGATTCGGAGCCTACCTTAATTACTCACGATGGGGCTTTGAGCTCGAAGGTGAAATGATAAAGGTAAACTACGACATTTCGCAAGCGCAGAAGGACTCGCTTTCCCATATAATGTTTGCTCCCACAAGCTTCGACAAAACGTATTACCACGTCAATCTTCTCTACAACTTCACCGATAAGATTGCCGGTTATGTCGGCTACGACTACCTGAAAGGGCAGGATAATTTCTTCATAAGTGATGGACTCAATGTTTATTCCTACGGCGCAAGCTACAGAGTGTCGGACGCCATATTGCTGAAGGCACAGTATGTCCATCAGCATTTCAATATGTGGGGAACGCAGGGGACAAGGAATGACTATCTCCTCGGCGCCAGCGTGTATTTCTAAGAATGTCACCCGATAAAAAAGAAGAATGGAGAACTGAAATGAAACTCTACAAATACTTCCTGATGGCTTTGATCCTGTTCGCGGCGGCTGGCGCGCAAGCCCAGGTTGCAGTGATCGCGAACAAGTCTGTCCCTGATGGATCACTGTCGATCAACAAAGTGACGGACATATTCTCCCTGCGGCAGAAAACATGGAGCAATGGAAGCGCTATTGTTCCGATAGTGCTGAGCACCGACGGTTCAACTTCCAGCACGTTCTACAGCGCGATCGGAACCTCGTCCATCGAGATCAAGAAGCTGTGGATGCGTCTGCAGCTGACCGGTGAAGCTCAGGCTCCGCAGGCTGTCGGTTCGCAGGACGAACTCGTAAGCAAAGTGGCATCAACTCCTGGAGCGATAGGATTCGTCGATGCCGCAAAAGCTAACGGCAGCGTCAAAACGCTTCTCATAGTAAAGTAATCAATAACGATCAGCGTGGAGCCGGGCGGCTTGCCGTCCGACTCCACCAAATTCTAAACGAGGTGTTATCATGAAAATAAAAGAATACTTCACACGTTCGATTCGTGCCCAGCTTGTCGGCTCCGTCGTCCTGATCCTGGCTGTAATCGTTGTCTTTGTGTCGGTGTACTATCCACTGGAGCAACGGTCCACGAGCATGCAGACGATGCGCTCACAAGTGTCGACGCTAAGCGATATGCTTTCCTTCTCGGTTGGCATGGGGCTGGGCGAGAGCAACTTCAACCTCGTTCAGACCGCCTTCAAGTGGGCACAGAATGACAAGAATGTCACTTATATCTCAATCCAGGACAACAATAACGCGGTGATCGTCACGTACAATCCCGGAAACCTCAAGCTTCCCCCGGTAACGATGCAGAATGCCGACGGAGTATTTCAAACTTCGAACGGATTGACGGCATACTCCACGGTGAAATACAACGGAAATGCGCTCGGCAAGATCATACTTGTTTACTCGCTGAGCAGGGTAAACAGCGAGATCAATCAGAGTACTTTCCTGTCGGTAGGAATTATAATGGGTATCTTCCTGATCGGAGTACTCGTAGTATTGTGGCTCACGAAGCTGATCATACGACAGATCAACAAGCTCAATGAAGCTGTCGGAGAAGTCGCGGGCGGAAACCTGAACGTTACCATCGACAGCAATAGTAAAGACGAGATCGGTATCCTTGCAAACTCATTCAGCAAGATGACCCAGAGCATCAAGGACGCCAACGATCTCCTGATGAAAGAAAGAGACAGCATCTCTCAGAAAGTCGAAGAAGCTGTCAGAGAATCTGAAGAACAGAAGAAGTATCTCTCCGAATCGGTAGAAAAGATCCTTCACAAGATGGAAAGTTTTGCAGACGGAAACCTAGCAGTACGTCTCGACATCGAGAAAGACGATGAAATCGGCAGACTTTTCAGCGGATTCAACCAGGCCGTGGAGAACATCAGGAACATGCTGGTAAAGGTCTCCGAGTCTGTCAGCACGACGGCAAGTGCGAGTAACGAAATATCCTCGAGCGCGGAGCAAATGTCGGCGGGCGCACAGGAGCAAAGTGCTCAGGCAGCAGAAGTCGCCAGCGGTGTGGAAGAGATGACAAAGACTATCATGGAAACCACGCGGAACGCATCAGTGGCGGCTGAGGCGGCGAAGAATGCCGGCGCGATGGCCAAGGACGGAGGAAAGGTCGTCACCGAGACTATAGAAGGAATGAACAGGATCGCCGCCGGAGTCAGAAAAGCTGCCGAAACTGTGCAGACGCTCGGAAGGAACAGCGGTCAGATCGGCGAGATAATACAGGTAATCGACGATATAGCAGACCAGACGAACCTTCTCGCGCTCAACGCGGCCATAGAGGCAGCAAGAGCCGGCGAATACGGAAGAGGCTTTGCCGTAGTGGCGGACGAAGTCAGGAAGCTGGCCGAAAGGACTACCAAGGCAACGAAGGAAATCGCCGCGATGATCAAACAGATCCAGTCCGACACATCCGGCGCAGTCAGCTCAATGGATGAAGGCACGCAGGAAGTCGAAAAAGGAAGACTCCTTGCCGACAAGGCCGGTGAGTCACTCAAGAACATCATCCGTGCTGCGGAGAAAGTAGTCGACGTCGTGACTCAGGTCGCAGCCGCGAGTGAAGAACAGTCGAGCGCTGCCGAGCAGATAAGCAAGAACATAGAGGCCATAAGCAACGTCGCCCAGGAGAGTGCGAGCGGGGTGCAACAGATTGCGCATTCTTCAGAAGATCTCAACAGGTTGACTCTGAATCTTCAGGGCCTTATTTCCCAGTTCAAGATTGACGGCTCGGATGACTCATCCAGTAACGACCGGCCGACCTCCAACTCCAGGAGCGATTACGCCGTTCGTTCAAACGGCAAACTGGTGAAGTCATGATTCGGTGTACATGCAACAGAGTGAGGAGAGATCCGCTTCTCTCTCCTCATCCCCGTCTCCACTTTGTTTCGATGGATTTCAAGAAGCACGATCCGATTTACAATCAATTGACATCTGCAATCTAGATACAAGAACGGAGGATTACGATGAACACGATGAGCGAAACCACAGAAGAATCGATTGATCTCCTGCAACTCGCCACTTTCACAATCGGAAAAGAGAAGTTCGGGATTGACATCCTGCGCGTGGAGGAGATCATGAAGATGGTTCCGATAACCCAATTGCCCGGTTCACCGCTGGCAGTCGAGGGAATCATTAACCTCCGCGGCAAGGTAATTCTAGTTGTCGATCTGAGAACGAAGATGAACCTTGAGAAAAAAGGTCACGACAAAGACACTCGCATAATTGTGGTAGAAGCCAATGGAGAGACTGTCGGAATCATCGTCGACTCTGTGGCTGAGGTATTGCGTGTGTCAACTAGCATAACAGAACCGCCCCCGGCCCTTGTATCCGAAGTCAATTCCCGGTTTGTCAGATCCATCGGAAAGCTGGAGAACGAAATGCTGATCCTGATAGACATCGATGAGATCCTGTCAGATGTTCATAAGGCATGATGTCATGGCGAGACAAGAAGGCAGGATGGACCCGCTCTGCCACGATCCATTCTTCGGGAAGCCTGTTTGCCTCACGGAATCCACGGGCCAAGCTGGATTCGCAGGAGTGGCCTTCACTGGCTGAAAGGGGGCAAAAGGGCTCATGGCAGAGACGACAACTTGAGGACAAGATGCTATCCGCCGCTGAGCATCTAGCGAATCTGGCTTATGAAGAAGATCAGGTCTGGGTTAAGGCAGCAGGCAGAGTCTTTTTCAGCGCATCATGCACGGTCTTCAGCAGCATATGGGCTGTAAACGGTTTGTTCAAAAACGATTCCACCCTCTGTAGCTCGATTGCGTTTTCTCCCTCGGTTAACCCGCTGACAGCAACAATCCTCACCTTTGAATCCAGCTTCCGCAATCCGACCACCGTTGCCACTCCGTCCATGTACGGCATCATAACGTCAGTGATAACAAGGTCTATTCTCTTCTCACTCTTCGCGAACAACCCCATCGCCTCGGTACCGTCAGACGCGGCGAGAGTCGTGTAACCGTAAGTCTCCAGCGTTACTTTTATGAACTCTCGAACCGCTCTCTCATCATCGACTATGAGAATCAGCTCACCGTCACCGGAATATTTCTCCTTCGATGCCTTGCTCTCCTGGACAGGCTGCGATGTCGTCTGTGCAGGCAAATAGACCTTGAAGGTTGTTCCTCTCCCAACCTCACTTTCGACATCGACAAAGCCCCCATGGTTCTTCACAATTGTAGAGACTGTCGAGAGTCCCAGTCCCGTTCCCTTTCCCTTCTCTTTGGTAGTGAAGAAAGGCTCGAATATTTTGGCGATATTACTCTCAGGGATACCAATGCCGGTGTCGGCAAAAGTCAGGACGACGTGCGGGCCCACCTTCGACTTTGGATGCGTTCTTGTGTACTCCTCGTCCAGCGTTACGTTGCCTGCAGTGATCTCAAGTCTGCCGCCGTTCGGCATTGCATCCCTCGAATTCACGCAAAGATTCATTATGATCTGATGGAGCTGAGTGGGGTCTCCCATCACCGTCCAAAGGTTCCTTGGTATGTCCGTCACGATATCCACTGACCTCGGGAACGTTTCGCGCAGGATCTTCTCGATCTCAGAGACGAGATGCCTCAACTGGGTGACCGTCTGTTCGCCATCGGCGCCACGGGCAAACGAAAGTACCTGTCTGACCAAATCAGCGCCTCGTCTCACGCTCGTTTCAATCGTGTTGATTATGCCCTCACTCTTCAAAGTGGGTTGTTCCTCCCGCAACATGTCGACTGATAGCATGATGGGTGCAAGTATGTTGTTCAGGTCATGCGCGATTCCGCCGGCAAGAATTCCAATACTCTCTATGCGCTGGGCGCGCAGGAACTGTGCCTCAAGTTTCTTTCTTTCCGTGATATCACGGGAGTTCACTACAAGTCCGTATACTTCCGGTACATTAAGCTGGTTGAAAACAACTGACTCAGAGTCGTGCCATAAGCCGTCTTTGTCCTTGAAACGAACATCGACTGCATGAGGAACATCCGGCTCCGTCAGCGCAAGCCGTATAGCGTCCAGCGCTTTGTTTACATCATCGGGATGTAGGATGTCGAACATCGTCATTCCCTCGATCTCCTCCAAAGAATAGCCCATTCGAGAGACTGACGGACTCATGTAGAGAATCCTGCCGGTTGTGTCGATCACTGACGTTATGTCCGAGGATCTTTCGATCAACGACCGGAAGCGAATTTCACTTGCCCGTAACCTTGCCTCCACCTCTTTGCTCTTCGTGATATCCTCTGCGACAACCAGTGCCGCCTTGCGTCCCTTGAAATCAATTTCGTGCGAGTGGATCTCGACATGAAAGACACTCCCATCTTTCCTCATGTGTCTCCACTCACCGGAGTGTTGGAGCCTGGGTCTCGCCGTGGCCAGGTCTTGCAGTAACCTTGGGATTTCATCGGCCGGCCTTATGTCGGTGATCCGCATCTTGAGAAACTCCTCACGCGAATACCCATACGACTGGACCGCCGAATCGTTCACTTCCAGAAACTCATAGGTTTGCAGGTCATAGACCCACATCGGGTGAGGATTGTTCGCGAACAAAATTCTGAAAGAAGACTCGCTATCTGCCAGAGCCCTCTCCGCCTTCTTTCTTTCGGTAATGTTGGTGGCAGCTCCTATCAGGCGGGCGGGGCATCCGCTGTCATCGTAAATCACGTAAGCACGATCCGAGATTTCCGAATACGAACCGTCTCTGTTTTTGATTCGATACTCTGCCGCCCAGGATTCCTGCTCTTTCATCAATGCCGTCTCAATTATCGACAAGACACGATCTATATCCTCCGGATGGATGAGCTTTTTCCAGAAATCATTGCTTAACTCGATCTCATCTTCCGAGTATCCAAAGTTCGTCCAAAGTCCTCCATTCCACTTGACCGCCATTGTTTTAGGATCCAGCTCCCAAATCATGTCGTGGGAGGCGAGGGTAGCCAGACGGAAACGGGTTTCATTCTCCTGGATCTCGAGCAGATGCTCCTCAAGTTGATGTCTCGACGACTTCAGATCCGTTGCCATTTGATTGAAGGCGTTGCACAAAACGCTCAGCTCGTCTTTCCCGTCACACGTTATCCTGAAATCTAGATTGCCAAGCGCTATTTCTCTCACGCCTTTCTCCAGCGTGCGTATCTGTCTGGTGGTCTTCTTTGAAAGGAAAGACCCCAACAGAATTGAACAGATGATAGTAATGAGCACGGTGATCGTAATTATCGCATTCTCTGTCAGTATTACTTCCCTGGCGGAGTTGAAAATCTCAGAGCAGTCGAGCAACAAGACTCCTGCTATCTTGCCGTCATCCGTTTTTATCGCATATACGACCTGCTTTGTGCTTTCACGTCCCATCGCCGATTTTGCGTCGAATACTCGCGGGATTCCGTCTCTTAGCGTCAGCTGAACCTGACCCTCTGTATCCGATAGATACTTCCTGCCTAATTCCTCCCTGTGGACATCACCGAGTATATTCCCATTCGAACTGACAACAGCTATCTTATAGCCGTCGTCTCGCTTCATGTCTTCAACGAATTCCTGCAGCCCGGGCAAATCCGAAAGGAGATGTTGGTGCGCCTCTTCAAGCTTGT
Source organism: uncultured Bacteroidota bacterium (assembly GCA_964603995.1). Taxonomy (GTDB): domain Bacteria; phylum Bacteroidota; class Ignavibacteria; order Kryptoniales; family JAKASW01; genus JAKASW01. The sequence continues at coordinate 14,521 of CAZRXH010000019.1, forward strand.
ATCTCAGGGATCCTGCAATGATCCCTGCGTTCCTCGTTGCCTCCTCGCTGGCCTTCCTTGATTCCGAGGCGATCTCTTCATATCCCAGGATGCCCCCAGCGACAAATACTATGACTGGGAATACCAGGAACGCAAGGATTAACTTCCGACGAAGCGTAATGGTTTTCTCCTCCTAATTACTGATTCCATTCGTAACATGAAATCCTGATTCTGTACCTTTCACACGAACTCGCACAGATCTGCCTCGAATAGAGGCCTGTCTGAACCCTGTCCAAGCAACTGCAGGGATCAACAACGTCGCCTCCTTCACGTGGTTTCTGCTTGATATGCAATTTCAACTTCACCAAATGAACCGAGTCGACAACGACGTCTCAACCGGTTAGGTCGCATGTCTCCTGTATTTGATCGGGAAGAATATTCTGCATGCTTTGTCTGCATCAGGCCTATCATTAGTATCGGAAAACAATGTTCTTTCTGCAATGTTTTAGCACACACAGCAAGAAGAAACACCGGGAAAACCATCTGTATTGAACGGTACTAATAACACCTTCGACAATTTCCACTTCTTCCATGCGAACCACAACCGCCCTCTTATCCACGGGTCTTGGCAGGCTTACGCCGCCTTCGAATTCATTGGCAACCTGTTCAGATTTCCGATCTGAGTTTCCATATTCTTCCCTGTGAAGGGCCCACAGCGACGGTCGCCCTGATCAAGCACCGAGACAAACCTCCGGAAACTGCCCCGCATTGGAATACCACTCCATCTGCAACATTACATAAGCCCTTGGACACCCTTCGACCCTTCGGCATAGACTGACATCTATCGACGGTTGCGTAGCTTTCAATCACGATTGCGAACACCTCCCTATGGCGCCGAACCTCTGGACTGTCGATGGTGCGGGCACCCACATCACCATTTTCGCCACAAAATACCCAACAGTCGTGTCAGACGCAAATCCTCCTATTGCAGCGCATTAACTCACATCAGTGTTGGAGTACAAAATGAGAAGGGCGCCCAGGAAGAGACCGGGCACCCATTCATCTCAGCACAACAGTACTAAGTTCGATTCATTCACTTAACGAGGCTCATCTTCATCGTCCTTTTGTACGAACCGGCAACAAGTCGCAAGAAGTAAGTTCCGCTCGCAACCCTCTCACCGCGGTTATTCGTTCCGTTCCAGTCAGCCCTGTAATTGCCAGGAACAAACGGAGCGTTGTCGATGAGTGTCCTGACTGGTCTTCCGTGAACGTCGTAGATGGCGAGGGTTATATTCTCCCGCCTGGGAACGGAGAATTCGAACTGCGTGGTCGGATTGAAGGGATTCGGATAGTTCTGGCTCAGCTGGAATCCGGTGGGAAGTCCGCCGGTTTCGCTGATGCCCTGGGCAGTATGGTCTCCGTGACATTGTACGCAGTCCATGTTGGATGCGACGATGTTCATCGAACTTCCGGAAGCCGAGTGGCATCCCTTGCACATGCCGATCTCCGTGGGGGCGACATAAAGCGGTGAGAACGTGCCGGCGAGTTTATCATTCAGGATTTTGACGGCGTAAGCCGCCACATCGCCGGTCAATCTAGCGCATCTCTCCAGTCTCTTCGCGTCGGATGCAGTCAACTTCGCGGCATTACGCCACTCCGTGACCGACACATGGCACAAGGGTGAACCTGCTTTGTTCTGTGTCAGTGCAGTCGTGTCCTTGTTAACTCCATACTTCGATCCCTGCGTGTATTGGTTGCTCGTATCCGTCGGGAGGTCGGTTTGCGTGTACCAGCCGAGAAGTTCCCCGACGAGCGTGCTGATATCAGCCTTTGCGGACACCAAAGAGATCGCCGCACCTGCACCGTTCACGGCTCCGCAAAGGGTTCCCCAACCGACACCTCCGCCCGCTCCGAAGTACATCATCTCTGTCGGCAAGGAATTATACGGATCTCCGACGGTGTCGCGAAGAGCCTGTACGATCCCGTTGAAGGCACCGTATGAGCATCCGCCAACCGGCGTAGCATAGTAAGAATCATGTCCGAGTATCCTGACACTCTCGACATCCAGCGTCTGATAAGGCTACGGCCATGTAGCATCCGCCGTTTCCGCCACACTACTGTCTTTCAGCAGAAGGTTGAGCCCCACACTGCCGGCAGCGACACCAGCGGCGTACTTCGCGGACCGCGCAAGAAATTCCTTTCGTGTCAAAGATTCACTCGTTTTCTCTCCTTCAGTTTGTGAGTTCTCGTTTTCACTCTCTAGTTGTGGAGGCCGTTCTCGACAGTGTACCATTGTATCCATCTGGCGAATTCCATCCTCATGTTGCTGGGAAGGCTGGCGAGGACATTCAGTGCAAGTCCTCTTGAACGTGCCAACAGTCTCTCTGACATCCCGCGTCCAAGCTGCGTCAGCACGACCCGCTCTCTGCGTCTGTCCGATGAATCCATATTAGTCTCAATGTGTTTCTTGGCTTGGAGTTTCGACAGAACCTTTGAAGTCGAGGTGCACGAAAGATCCAGGATAGAACTCAGTTCGCCGATGGATCTCAACTCTTCAGAATACAAGATCAACAGACAGAGGATCTCATTTGTAGACAATCCGGTGTCCTTGGCAAGCTCCTTCTGGAACCGTTTACATGCCAGGGCAAGCCGGAGCATACTCGTCCCTGTCGTGTAGTCCTCTGTCATTGTTAACCTCCCTGACTCTCAAGTGAGCTTCAAATATTGTTCCCGGTCAACTATGAGTGATTCTTGTGAAATTTTGCCGTGCGATTGGGCAATTTGATGAAATGCTCAACAGTGGGATTGAAATAGTATGCATGGACACCTGACCGAACTTCCTTCAAAAGAGGAACTCCGCGAAGCCGGCTCAGTCCCCACGCAACAATGTGAAGCCAGCAGGCTACCGAAGCCGGGCCCCTTCATGACGAGGAATGATGACGTCCTCAATTAGTTCGCCCGTCGATGTGATTCGCTTGACAAGTCCTGAATATGCTCGACTTCGCCTCAGCGCTTTTGGTACCGGTCCCCTGCCGAGAACAGTTCACTGCCCCCGCTCTTACGTTCGGCACCATCTTCGCGAAGCCCCAACGAAAGGTTATATGATGGTGCTCCGAAGATCACAAATGCAATGGAAGACGAATGCCATTGCCAGAAATGTTCCGCAGCAAACAACACAGAGTATACAGAACTGGTCTTGCACTTTGTTTCCTTCATGCAAGTCTGTGATTATTCAAGGGAATCGTTTGCGTGAAAAAGACCGGTAAATATATATACTTTCCTATCCTTATAGACCTGCGGAGATTTCCCTGCCTGGTTGTGGGTGGAGGAAATGTTGCCCTCAGGAAAGTACGGTCCCTCCTGGAATTCAATGCGAAAGTGACTGTCGTCTCTCCGAAGATCTGCAAGGAGCTGATAATCCTGTCGACGCAGGGCAAAATCAGGATTATCAAAAAAACATATTCTCAGGAATTCATCAAGAACCAGAAGATTGTCTTCAGTGCCACGGACAATCCTGAAATAAACCAGCTTGTGTCGCGAGATTGCAGGCGCGAAGAAATCCTTCTGAACGTTGCCGACGGTCCATCATGGTGCGACTTTATTCTGCCGGCAAACCTGAAGCGCGGAGACTTGATCGTATCTGTCTCCTCTCAGGGGAAGGCGCCGTTCTTCGCGAAGGAGACGAAGGGAAAGCTTGCAGGTTCTTTGTCGCCATCAACAGCAGACATAACCGAATTGGCCGCCGAGTTCAGACGGCGACTGCTCTCGAATGGAAACGGTAAATCACGAATTGTAAAAGACAAGGCGTACAAAAAATTCCTCTCTACTGATTGGGAAAAGCTCCTGACGACGAAAGGAAGGAAGGACTCGTATCGGTATTTAGAGGAAATCCTTGGAGAAGTGGAAAAGGCGAAAGACATCTAGAGAGCCGACATGGAAACTCCTACACAGCCATTGAAAAGAAAAGTACTCCTGTCATTTTCGATAATCATCGCTCTGATCCTCTGCAGCGGTGCACTCGGATGGGAGATCACGCAGCGGCTCGAACAGAGCGGCAAGACGATGGAGACTGTGCATCTGTTCAAAGAGTCGGAGCTCCAGCTCAGGAGAGAGGAGAAGAACCTTCTAATACGAGGCTACTCGGTCGACAGATTCCACAGATGGCAGAAGGCTAAGGAAGATTTCTATCAGAGGCTGGGCGAGCTTGTGGGATTGAAGGCGCTGACCGACGAGGAAACCGACGAGCTGAAGTCGAGCAACTCGGCGATGTCGGACGCGTATAAAGAATTCCTCGATGACATCAAGTCCGGAAAGCTGACCGAATCAAAAGCCGCTCAATACGACGACGAATTCAAGAACATCGGCCAAAGGTCGCTCCGGATTATCGACGGCATTCTTGCGAGACAACAAGCCATTTCAAATGAAATGGATTCCAAAGCGGACCTCCTGATAATCATCTTTTCGGTCGTGTTTATCGGGACGACATCATTTCTAGTAATAAACGTGCTCAGGAACCTATGAACTCGCAATATCGAAACGGAAAAGTATATATCGTGGGCGCCGGACCCGGCGACCCGGGGCTTATGACCGTCAAAGGACTCGAGAAGCTCAAACAAGCCGACGTAGTAGTATACGACAGGCTGGTGAATGACGATCTGTTATCGCACTGCAAGGAAGGCTGTGAGAAAATTTTCGTCGGCAAAGAAAGCGGGTACCACCCCATCGAACAGGAACAGATAACCGAGATCCTGATTCGGAAATCGACACTCGGATTCACGGTGGTTCGCCTCAAAGGTGGAAACCCGTTCGTGTTTGGGAGAGGCTCAGAGGAAGGCATCGCACTCAAAGACGCCGGCATCGACTTCGAAATCATTCCTGGGATTACTTCAGGCCTCTCTGCACCAATGTACAGCGGGATCCCGATTACGCATCGCGGTCTCATTACACAATGCGTTCTCATAACGGCTCACGAGTCTCTGGACAAGCAAGGCACTCAGGTGGAGTGGGACAAATTGGCACAGCTGAAGAACGCGACGTTAATCATCTATATGGGAGCGTCACGTATCGAGAGCATCTGCAATGAACTGGTCAAATATGGTATGGATCCGTCCATGCCGTCCGCGGTCATCGAAAACGGAACGCTGCCAAAGCAGCGCACCATCACCGGCAGGCTTGATCGCGTCGCGCAGGAGTTCAAAGCGATGAACTTTCATGCGCCAGCTATCATTATGATCAGCCCTACGGTGGCCATGCGGGATCAATTATCCTGGTTTGAGAACAAGCCCCTTTTCGCGAAACGGATCGTGATAGCCGGGAGCAAAAAGCAACTGGGGAATTTTCGGGGAATGGTTTACGACCTGGGCGGTGAAGTTTTAGCCCTGCCGCTCTCTGATTCCACCTTGCTTCCCGACAGTTCGGATGGAAACGGCCATGATGGCAATGAAGGCCTTTCCGTTGAGAGAAATTCGTTACCATCCGGCCTGCAATATGACGAATCGAACGAACATAGTTTCCCATTTATGTCGACGAGAACGGCGTTCACGACTGTCTCCGCAGATACTATGGACGACCTCGTAGAAGACATCAGGAACAAAGGAGCCGACGCTTTCATCTTTACGACATCTTCAGCTGTGGAGTATTTCTTTGATATGTTCGGATATGAAGCAGCAGCAGATCTGCTGCAGCATGGTAAATCGATAACAGCGAGTCGTGCCGCGGCAGATACCCTGATCAACAAGAACGTCCGGAACATTAATGTTCCTACTGCTGATTCCGTCGAAGGGTTCCGAGATCTGATCACCAACTTATTCTCTGTGACATAAAGGACGGGGTGGCCGATATCCGCTTGCGTGCAGCAATAGACCTACTTCCTTATCACCGGGCGTGAGGCATGGGTATTTTCGATATTCATCTGCCAGTTGCCGGGATTGAATTCAGCGCTGTATTGCTGGTCATAATCGGATTCTGCGCGGGAGTGCTCGGCGGATTCTTCGGCGTCGGAGGCGGCTGGATGATTACTCCGGCTCTCAACATTTTCGGATTTCACATGGCCTTCGCTATCGGGACGCCGCTTGCTAACATATTTGGACAGTCGATAGGTGCCGTGCGAAAGCACCACAGGATGGGAAACATCGACTGGAAACTGGGGCTTATCTCCATAGTTACCTCAGTGCTCGGCGTGGAAATCGGTTCACGTGTGATACTCGCGCTGGAAAAGGCTGGCGATGTCGGCGTAATCGTCAGGTGGTGCTACGTCTTCCTCCTTTCGATTCTCGGGGTTTATATGTTGTACGATTATTTCGTGGTTCACCCAAGGCTGTTGAAGCTTGCAGACGAACAGGCTGCTGGTGCAGGGTCACCGGGCATAAAGGGTGCGACAAGGATTTCCGACAAGCTGCACAAGGTGAACATTCCTCCCATGATTTCTTTTCCGGCCTCCGGCATCGAGGGGGTCTCGCTCTGGATTATTTTGCTGGTGTTCCTGCTTACCGGATTTCTCTCCGGCTTCATGGGCGTCGGCGGCGGGTTTATCATCCTCCCTGTTCTTGTGTACCTGATCGGCCTCCCCACGACCATTGCCGTGGGAACCAGCCTTGTTACCGTGCTCTTCACTGCCGCATACGGCTGCTTCACTTACGCATTGAAGGGGCGTGTCGAGATCGTCGCCGCCTTCATCATGCTTGTCGGCGCTTCGATCGGTGCTCAGATCGGCGCAACTGCCGTCAAGTACATAAAGGGGTACGGCATCAGATTGCTGTTCGCGATTATGGTCATGCTTGCAGGCTCCTCTGTATTGACCGAACAATTCTATAAAGGAACGGGTAAGCTGCTATTCCAGACTCTCGCAGGAATTGTGCTGATGGGAACGGCACTTGCGATGAGTGTGATAATTATCGGAAGACTCGTTCTTGAAGACAGGAAGAATCGAGCCGGGACAAGTTAGGAATGCCGGGCTTCGTTGAGGAAGAAATTGTGAAATAGATGGACATCTTCAATATCTATTTACCTGTTGCCGGTATCGAGTTCAACGCTCTGTTGCTGGTGTTGATTGGATTCTGCGTCGGTGTCCTCGGCGGATTTTTCGGAGTCGGGGGCGGCTGGATCGTCACACCCGCGCTGAACATCTTCGGCTTCCACATGGCCTTTGCAATCGGGACAGATCTTTCGAACATATTTGGTCAGACAATAGGCGCGGTGAAGAAGCACCAGAAGATGGGAAACATCGACTGGAAGCTGGGTCTCATTTCGATCGCCACTTCCATCGTAGGTCTGGAAATAGGGAGCGATGTGATAATCGCGCTTGAGAAGGCTGGAGACGTTGGGATGATCGTCAGGTGGTGTTATATGCTTCTTCTCTGGGGACTCGGCAGCTACATGCTTCACGATTATTTCGTGGTACGTCCAGTGGAGGTGAAAGGCGGCAATAAGGAACAAGTCAAATCATCCGAGAACAGATCCGGAAATGGCCGAACCAAGATTTCGGAGCGGCTTCATAGAATAAACATTCCACCGATGATCTCTTTCCCGTCATCGGGCGTCGAAGGAGTCTCGATGTGGATCATCCTGCTCATTTTTCTGTTCACGGGTTTCCTGTCCGGGTTCCTCGGCGTCGGCGGAGGTTTCATCATCATGCCGGCACTCGTGTATCTGATAGGCCTCCCGACAGCCGTCGCAGTAGGAACGAGTCTCGTGACCGTCCTCTTCAGCGGAGCTTACGGCTGCTTCACTTATGCTCTCAAAGGTCGAGTGGAAATAATAGCAGCTATCATCATGCTTATCGGTGCCTCCATAGGCGCGCAGGTGGGTTCAACCGCCGTTAAATATATCAAGGGTTATGGAATCAGGCTGCTCTTTTCAGTCATGATTATCCTCGCAGGGTTTTCAGTTGCCACAGAACAAGTTTACAAAATTACAAAGAACCAATTCTTCCAAACTTCTGCCGGGGTTGTTTTGATGGGAACGGCCCTATCCATGTCGATGATAATTATTTGCAAACTCGCGCTGGATGCCCGAAAAGAGAAAAACACGAAATCAACCAAATAATGTAACTCAATAGCGAACGCAAAAATGGACATCTTTAACATCTATTTACCCGTCGCAGGAATCGAGTTCAACGCCTTATTGTTGGTGTTGATCGGTTTTTGTGTGGGTGTTCTCGGAGGATTCTTCGGTGTGGGAGGAGGATGGATTGTCACGCCGGCACTGAACATCTTTGGGTTCCATATGTCATTTGCAATCGGAACGGACCTGGCGAATATTTTCGGTCAATCCATCGGTGCCACGAAGAAACACCACAAGATGGGAAATATTGACTGGAAACTGGGTTCTGTCTCAATCATCGCGTCGATCGTCGGTTTGGAAGCCGGTTCTCAGGTAGTGCTCCTCCTGGAAAAGGCAGGCGACGTCGGATCAATTGTAAGATGGTGCTATCTTTTCCTTATGGTCGGGCTCAGTACACTTATGTTCCATGATTACCTTACGCGAAACCCAAAGAAATCCGGAAGTGTAGCGAAGCAGGCCGGCGGTTTGCAGGATATTAAACCGAAGAGAGACGGATTTACTATCGCCGACAGACTCCACAAGATAAATCTGCCACCCATGATATCTTTCCCGACATCGGGGATCAAATCGGTTTCGTTATGGATAGTATTATTCATCTTTATGTTCACCGGATTTCTTTCAGGATTCCTGGGTGTCGGGGGCGGCTTCATCAGAATGCCTGCATTAGTCTACCTGATAGGCGTTCCGACAGCTATTGCGGTCGGGACAGATCTCATGAGCGTCCTATTTTCAGGAGCTTATGGTTGCCTGACTTATTCCCTCAAAGGCCGCGTCGAAATAATAGCGGCACTCTTCATGCTTGTCGGCGCTTCGATCGGAGCTCAAATCGGCGCAACCGCCGTGAAATACATAAAGGGTTATGGTATAAGATTGCTTTTCGCTCTGATGATAGCTTTTGCCGGATTTTCGATTGCGCTCGAACAAATCTACAAAATCACGAATATCCAGATTTATCAGGAAGCGGCGGGAATCGTCCTGATGGGTACCGCGGTTACCATGACTCTCATAATCGTCATCAGGCTCGCGTCCGGATTCAGAAGAGAAGAGAGAATAAGATCGTAGGAATCATGTACATTATGGATGCGCACAGTACGAATTAAACTGAGGAGTAAGATATGACACTCAAGAAGACAATCGCAATGTCGGCGCTTTCCCTCCTGCTAATTTTCGCAATCCCCATCTTGATGCAAGCTCATGAGAGCGTGTTTGCGAGCGAGTCTGCCGGCAAACAGGAGACTGCGCTGACTATGAAAGTGGACACGAAGAACCTTTCGGGCATTGATCTCTTGATAGCCAATCTATACAACGAAGACAGGGTACTCTACGCCACGGTGGTGACCGTAGTGATGGCGGTATTGGGAACATCCCTGGCGTTCCTGACCGACCTGGTTTTGAAAGCACTCGGACTGGAAGTCTCCCGAATCTCTCATCGAGAATGATGAAACCGACGACCAAACTGAGACATATTAGCATCTCGACACGCATCTCAATTCTGTTGGGTTCGATCATCCTTGTCACGATGGGAGTCTTTTCGGCGGTGAGCCTGATGAAGCAACAAAGGGACTCGGTTGATGCTCTGAGCCGCAGTACGCTGCTGCTCAGCCAGACAACCGAGAAAATCCTGAGATTGAGCATGCTCAAGAACAGGCGCGACGAAATTTCGACGGCGATTAAGGATATAGTCGGCAGTGAAGGTATTCAATCGGTCAGAATCCTGAACCACGAGGGAATCATTGAGTTTTCCTCCCGGCAGTCTGAACTGGACAAACACATTTCGCGTACAAACCGGCTCTGCACAAATTGCCACGCTGGCAGCGACAGCGCGTCGATACACGCGGTCAGCAGCTTCTATAGTTACCATTTCGATGAGCGAAACGGCATCATTTACAGTTCCCTGCCGATTTACAATTCACCGAGCTGCTATAACAGCGATTGCCATGCGACTAACTCTCAGGAAACTTCGCCGGACATCGAAACACCGGGAACCCGACCGGATGTGCATCCTGTACACGACTCGTCGCAGACGATCCTGGGATTCATAGAGATCGAAGTCTCCGCAAAAAGAATTACAGCGAACCTCGACAAGAGCCGCTCGCAGCTGATTCTTCTGACGATCATGATTGCGCTAGCAGCCTCGACAGTCGTTTACTTCGCGATCCGGTATCTCGTAGGCAAACCGGTGAAGAGATTGGTTGACGGAACACGGAGAGTCGCGCGGGGAGATTTCAACAACGAAATTCCTTCCGGAGAAGCCGAGCTTGGGGTCCTTGCAGATTCCTTCAACCAGATGCAACGGCAACTCTTGTCCACTCAATCGCAGTTGATTGAATCGGAGAAACTTGCATCGGTGGGAAAGCTTGCAGACGGAATCGCGAACGAGATCAGCAACCCGTTAACCGGCATAATCATTTACGCAGAAAGCCTGATCGCGCGGTCGAAGCTCGGGGAGAGCGAGAAGGTAGAGTGCGAGACGATTCTCCAGGAGGCTCTGAAGATCAGAGAAAGTATCCGGAATATTTTGTCACTCGCAAAGAAGGGAAAGCCCATGTTCGTACCTGTCGACATAGACAGCATAATCGGACATGCCGTCTCGGTCCTCGAGAACTTGTCAAATTTTCGCAACATCCAGGTAATCGCCTCAGTACCGAAGAACCTTCCGCATGTATTGGCTGATCCCGGCATGATGGAACAAGTTTTTCTTAACCTGCTTATGATTTCTTCCGAGAACATGCGCACCGGGGGGATACTGAACGTTTCGGCAGTCAACATTCCGGAGGATGGGAAAATAGAAATTCGATTCCCCGACATAGGGAGAGACATACCGGACAATGTCTTGCAGGCGCTCACGGAACAGGACGCAGGCTCGGGCTTTGAGAGTATTGAGAGGACAAGAATAAGCCTTTCTGTTTGCAGGGAGATAATAGCGCTGCACAAAGGCAGGATATATGCGAGCTCCGAGCCCGGGACGGCGAGATCGATAATAATTGAACTGCCCGCATGACCTGAGATGTCACGAATAATAAGAATACTCGTTATCGATGGACAGGAGATAATTCTCAAGTCGATAAGGAACGCGCTTAAGAGCAGTGCAAACGCCGAATATGACGTAACAACGGCGAACACGGCACTCGACGGATTGAGATTAATACGGAACAATATGTTCGACGCCATCTTTGTTGATGCCGGTTTAGCCGGATTGAACAGTGCTGAGGTCCTTAGAAGGATAAAGAACACTCTACCCTCGGTCTCGGTGATTCTGATGTCGGGATATCTGTCCGGAATATCATTCCCGGATGAAGTGTCAAAGGATGTTGACGGCTTCCTCTCGAAGCCATTTACGACTGGTGAGATAAGATCACTGGTTTCGCGTATATTAGTAGAGCACAATGGGCAAGGGACATAGAGCAAGAGATTCCACTCTGCTCCTTTCCCTATGCCGCTTGCGAGATATCTCGTGACAATGTTCAAGAAAATATTTCGCCGCCAACGACCGGAGCCGGTTTCATTTAAGGATAAGCTCCACCATTTCCAGCGCCTCTTGTTTTCAAACGATGAGGCGTTGAAGTTGATGGGAAGCCTGAGTGATATTATCGTGTCGGGGAAGCCGTTTTCAAGAGGGGAGATATATCCGGTATATTCCGAAATCCTAAGGAATACGCAGGAGGTTACGGAACATCTCTCGATCATGTGCAGCGGTAGGTATAAGACGCTTGTCGGTCGCGTTGACAGGATTAAGAATGAATGCGAACGACAACTCTCTCCCGCGCCGTTCTGTCCGGAAAGATGGGACTGCGAAAAACCGGATTGCCGTAAGTGCGAAGACAGCGTCCTTCCTTCTCCCGGTATGCCCTACTCCTACCGCGTTGATGAAATAACATTCAACCACACCCGGGAGGTGGGCGGGAAAATGAGCCGTCTTTGCGAAGTCCATAATCGATTGAATGTCCCGATTCCCGACGGGTTTTGTCTAACGTCAAGGTGTTTCGATGACTTTTTCTCACAGGGAAATCTATACTCGACGATCGACGAGGCAATATCGTCGATAGATTTCAATGACAATTCGCAGGTTCAGCAGGCGAGCCGGGTAATCCAGGCACTCATCATCGCCTCCCCTATCCCGCAGATTATCGAAAAGACAATCATTGATGAATATAGTAACCTGACAAGCAGGCAGGGAAATGTTTTAGTCTCAGTCAGGTCAAGTGCTATAGGTGAAGATGATCTCCATTTTTCTTTTGCCGGATTGCACTATACGGCTCTTAACGTAAGCAGGATGAACCTTGTCGATGCCTGCTTCGAAGTCTTAATTTCAAAGTACCTTCCCCAATCCCTTGTGTACCGCTACATGACCGGACTTCGTGACGTGGACATGCCGATGAGCATCGGTTGTCTGCAGATGGTCGATTCGGAAGTGAGCGGCGTTCTATTCACAAAGGATCCGTTGAGAAACAGAGACGAGATAATCATTCAGGCAGTCAGAGGGCTGGGGACAAAAGTGGTGGATGGGAGCGTGGAAGCTCAGGAGTACATAGTGGAACGCTCGGACAATTTCAGAGTGTTGTCCTTCAAGCCGGGCAACCAGGAATTCCGTGCCGCGCCACGGCCCACCGACGGCTTATACGATGAGAAGGTTCCTGATAATCTGAGACGCGATCCCTGTTTGAATCAGGATCAGATCAGGAAAATCTCAGAATATGCGCTGAAGATAGAACAGTACTACGAATCACCACAGGACATCGAGTGGGCCATCGACAAGAACGGCAAGGTCTACATCCTGCAATGCAGGCCGCTGGCTATCTCGGAGGCAACCCATGCGGAAACCGGAAGTGGGGCCTCAACCGGGCAAGCCGATACGAAGTATCCGGTCTTGATAGACGGAGGTGAGTGTGCCAGCCCCGGTGTCGGATCCGGAAAGGTTTTTCTTCTGAGCAGGTTCAGAGACCTTGTGAATTTTCCCTCCGGCGGTATCCTGGTTGTGAAGAAAACCTCTCCTGAACTGACAAGGGTCCTCCACAAGGCGTCTGGTCTCATTGCAGACATTGGAAACACGACCGGTCATCTGGCAATCATAGCCCGCGAATTGAAGATACCCATCCTTGTAAACACAGGCGATGCAACAACCCGATTGACGAACGACATGTCCGTCACTGTCGATGCGACTGCAAAACGGGTCTATCTGGGAATCGAAGCAGGATCTGTCGAAAGAACCGATGCTATTTCGGCCGCTAAGAACGTGTTCATGAGAAGCCCGATGTACCGCATCTGGAAAAACGTAACGCAATCGATCATTCCGCTTAATTTGACGGACCCGGACTCCTCTGAGTTTTCACCCGACAATTGCAGGACCCTGCACGATGTGACGAGGTTCGCGCATGAGTATTCGATGAGGGAGATGTTCTCGCTCTACGAATCGGCGGAGCATGAAGATAAAAAGGCTTATCCGCTGAAGTTCCCTGTCCCGTTGGACGTTTATGTGATCGACCTCGGAAACGGTCTCAGTAAGATCGAAGGCAGGAGAGTGATCACACCGGACGACATCCTCTCGAGGCCCTTCCTTTCGTTGATTAGCGGCATGACTGCTCCGGGAGTAAGGTGGGCAGGTCCGCTGCCCATAGACTTGAAAGGTTTCACCAGCCTCATGATGTCCAACATTGTCGACGCCGGAAGAAGCGACAGGGCACTTGGCGGCAGAAGTTATGCCATCATCTCGGATTACTACCTCAACTTCTCTTCGAGACTCGGCTATCATTTTTCAAGACTAGACGCTTATGCGTGCGATGAAATCAATAACAACTATATAAACTTCGATTTCCGGGGCGGCGCTGCCGATCCGTTACGAAGAGTGAGAAGAGCCAAAGTAATCGCGAGGATATTGGAACTGTCGAACTTCTCGGTTACCGTCCAGAATGACAATGTCCTTGCAACGATAAGAAAGGTTCCTGTTTCCGACATCCTCGAACTGCTGAACGAGATCGGCAGGCTGATGGGTGCGGTAAGAAATGCAGACGTGACTTTGATAAGCGATGACAATATAGACAAATTCGTAAACGCATTCCTTAGCGGAGATCCCGCACCCGCGTTAAGGTTGACTCAAGAACATTGAAGACAAAGATAGGCGACAAAAAGGAGATGCTGCATAATGGCTATCATAACCATTTCGAGGGGGACTTTCAGCGGAGGTCAGAAGCTCGCTGAATGCCTCGCAAGTAAACTGGGGTACGAATCCTTAAGCAGGGAAATTCTCGTCGAGGCTGCCGAAAAATACGGCATCTCAGAGAATGAATTAACGAACGCCATGAAAGCGAAACCCGCTATCGTGGAACGCCTGTCACTAAACATAGACAGGGTTCGTTATCTCTCATTCATACAGGCTACTCTTTGTGAACACGTGAAGAATGATAACGTCGTCTATTACGGCCATGCAGGCCACTTGCTTCTGAAGGATGTCTGCCGCGTAATCAAGGTTAAGGTCATCGCGACAATGGAACAGCGCATTGCATTTGCCATGGACAGGAACAAACTCTCGCGGGAAGATGCGATTCTTTATATCAAGAAAATGGATAAGTACAGGCAAAAATGGACGAAGTTCCTCTACGGAATCGACTGGAATGACCCATCGTTGTATGATGTTTTAGTGAATCTCAAAGACACGAATGTACAAACGGCTTGCGACATGATAAGTGTCATGGCAAGTGCACCCGAATTTCGACTCACAGAGAAGTCGAAAAGAGCTATCGCAGATCTTTCACTTGAGAGTCAGATAAAGGCGAAGCTTGCATCCGACAGGATGACGCGGGATTACATGCTGAAGATCGCCGCAGAGGACGGCCATGTCGTGATCAGCGGAAGAGTAAAAAACACCGAACACGCCAATAAGATTAAAACCATTGTCGGTGAACTCCCAGAGGTCAAGAGTCTGGACTGCAGCTGCGTGGACTATTATTTAAACGACGATGTAATACTCTGACAGGCGTGAAGCGGGTTCTAGTCTGAAAGAAAATGCTCCACTGCCATTTTCGTCCTTCCCTTCTTTGTCACGGAAAGGACAGCAGAGATGAAATTGAGCACAGTGAACGTGATAAGCACCGTTACATAGCCGTGCATGAAACCGGTTTCCCTGAGCTCATGCGGTACGTTGGGTAGGTTGATATGGTGAAAGCCTCTTGAGCTGAGGTACGCTGCCGTCATCGTGGTCACTATCAGTCCCGATATATCTATTCCAAAGACCCTTCCGCTAGCTCTCATCATGTTTAAAATCCCGCCCGCACTCCCCAGCCGTTCTTCCGGAACGCAGCCCATCACGGCACTATTGTTCGGAGGAGTGAACAATCCCATTCCCAGTCCAAGAGCAGTGAATTCTATGACCAATAATACTGTATCGGGATTCCTTCCGCAGAAGATCAGGCAGAAAGATGCCACGGCGCAAATAAGCATGCCGGTTGACGTCATGAGTGCCGGACCGTATTTGTCCGAAAGTGCTCCAGCGACAGGCGCAACGAGTGACATGGTTATGGGTATTGGGGTCAGCATTGCACCTGCTGCGAAAGCAGAGAAGTGCACTATATTCTCAAGATAAAACGGCATAATGAAAAGTATACCGAACAATACATAGTAAGAAAAGAAGCCAGTTATATTCCCCGCCGAGAAGTCGTAGATCTTATACAGCTCGAAATCCATCATAGGGTAACTGAATTTCAATTCAGTCATTATGAATACGACGAAGAAGACCACAAACAATATGAAGTATGTGACAATTGTGTCAGACTCCCAGCCCAACTTGCGGCCTTCATTCAGTGCAAGGACAAGAAAAAGTAAAGCCGCTGCAAAGGTAATGCACCCCAGGTAGTCCATCTTTTCCCGGGTTTTGTTTTTCTTGTCCACCGGTAGAATGTAGAAAGCCGCAAGCGTTCCCAAGATGCCGATCGGAACATTGACATAGAAAATCGAACGCCATTGTGTACCGAACAAATTCATTCCTATGAGCAACCCGCCGAGGAAAGGTCCGATTGCCATAGAGATAGCCTGCACAGCGCCTTGAATACCTATGGCCTTACCGAGTTCACACCGCGGGAAACTCTGCGTTATTATTGCGACTGAATTTGCCTGCAGCAGACCGCCGCCCGTTGCCTGTATGACACGGGAGATTATCATGAATTCCATGGTGGGCGCCACACCGCACAAGGCGGAGCCCACAGTGAAAATTATAAACCCCAGGTTGTACATCCTGGTCCTCCCGAACATGTCGGCAAGTCTTCCGAAAAGGGGGAGGAAAATGGTGAGAGTGAGCATATAAGCCATCGCCACCCATTCATCGAGAGACAAGGACACGTGATAATAGGTCCGCAGTGTCGGCAGCGCAATGTTCTCAATGCTTACATCCAGTGCAGACATCGCTGCGCCGATCAACACCGTTGTCAGTATGAACCAACGCCAATTGGGGTGCGATGAAAAGAGAGGTTCGCGATGTTCACCTGATCGCGTCCCTGTTTTTGTTATCTTACCCACTCGCCCATTTACAAATAAATCGCCCAAGTGACCTCAATGCACTGCCAGACTTGTAATGAGAATCGCCATCACGACGAGAGTTATCAGTGCAAACTTCAGGTTTCTCGTTGAAGCGAAATGAACAAATGCCGCAGCGACCGCAAGGAGAGGAGTCAAAACCAAGCTCACCATCCCCAGCGTCACAAACAAAAGCGGCCCTTTCGGCATGTTCCTTCCTCCGATCAAGGCACTTATCAGCCGGAAAAAATTCGATTTGTGGATGAAGTCGGCCCTCTCCTTCAGAAGATCGAATCCGGCTTGGGAGTGATGCGAAAGAATTATGCCGATAATTACAAAAAGTGATGCAACGATTACCCCCAGCCCAAATATGCAGCTCATCACCGTCTCAAGCCTGGATTCATTTTTGCAGCATGCTATCAATGCCATAAAGACACGATTCCTTTGCCGAGCATCTGGACAATGAGTATCGAAACGACTGTGAAGAAGAGAATCCTAAGAAATGAATCACTTACTCTGTTCAGAATTTTCCCGCCGATGATTCCGCCTGCTGCGGTTCCCACGACCATTGGTGCCATCAGCATGAGGTTCAGGAAGCCGCAGGAAAGATAAACACTGGTAGCCGCCAGGGCGGTCATGCCGATGATAAGGTTGCTCGTGGCACTTGATACTTTGGGTGGAAGTCCAAGCACATTTTCCTGAACAGTGACTTTGAACGCGCCGGCTCCAATACCGAGCATGCCTGCCGCAAGACCGGCAACGAACATACCCATGCCTCCCCAAAAAGCGTTTCTCGCCCTGTACTCAATTAACCGCTGCCTCACCGCATCAACATAGCCACCGCCAAGATCGAGGAAGCGAGAGAACCTGTCGAGCTCCTTCGATGGTGACAGCATTCTCTCCAGAAAGATCCTGCGGAATATGCCGACTCTCATGAACGATGTGAGTAAGAACGCGGCGAAGAAAAAGTAAAGGTAGACAGGAGAAATGATTTTTGTTATCGTTGCACCGAGTATTGCACCGGTAACCGTGAATATTTCCAGGTAGAGAGCTATCCTGACATTGGCAATTTTGTTCCTGAGGTTGAAAACGCTGGAACTCGCAGAGGTCGCGATGATCGTCGCCATCGTGGATGCCACTGCCTCTTTCATGGGTATTCCGCAGAGCACGAGTATGGGAACAAGGATGCTGGCTCCACCGAGTCCGGTCAGAGACCCCAATATCCCGACGACAATCGATATAAGGATTAACACGGGGACGCTGAACATCAGATTAGTTCTCCATGATAACGGGGTTGCGGGGACCGGGATAGAAGGAATGATGTCCCGCGAAGCGGGATGCTGTGAGCACCTTGTACCATCCCGACACGGAGATTACTTTGGCAGGGACTTACTTGTATAGGATAATTGAGCGGCAGACTAGTAGGATTGCCAGCTCTCAGTCTCGAGGCAACGTTCACCAATGCGGCCACACCTCGATTCTCGAGTCGATGGCTTTGACGCCGGGTACGGCGCTTATCAATTCGCGGATCCTGTCGGCATCTTCCAGAGACGCCACTGTTCCACTTATCGTGACTATGCCATTGTCAGCTTCGATTTCGACTCCGGCGTCTGCTACACCTTTATTGGTGGCATCGCAGGCAATCACGCCCCGCACTTCCGTGCTCAGCACCAAATTGTCCAGCAGCTTCTGCGAGTCCGGCGTCACCCTGTATTGCTCCATGTTTGCCACGCAGCACACGATCTCACAGGCATCCGCGATGCCGAGCTGGTCAATGTTCAGGACGAGGTCATATAGAGATGGATCGTTCCAATCCTCGCGATAGAGAAATTTGGTCCACTTGCTTCTCTCGTCATCGACCTTCTCAATGTATTCGATGGCCTCTTTTCTGCCCAAATGCTGACCTTTCATCACAGCCTTTATGCGGAAGTCCATGCTCGCGATTACCCTTACTCTGAGTAAGTGAGGAACTCCCTTCAGCAGCAGATGTCCTGCATGTCCATGGTACATCACCTTCTCGTCTTTCACCATCCGGACCAAGGCCGCCCTCAGACACAAGAGGTAGTGAGATTTCTCTCTCGTAAGATGATCCAGTATTCCAGGCTTCTTAGTCAGGGCATCGTGCAGTTTCTGTTCTGGGACACCGTATCGTTTTACGGCCGCGTCTACGAGGGCTTCCCTGGAAACACAGCCGTAGTCAAGTTTCAACGCAGTACACTCAGCGAGACTTTTGCCGCCGCTGAATGATCCTCTCGATATGGTGATGATTGCCACTGTCCAACCCCGTCATGTTTCTTTTCGTTTGCTGAAACCCGCAGCCAACAACACAAGGGCGAACAGCGCCGCAACGATGTATCCCATTTCTCTCATAAGACCAAGGCACAGGCACGGCACTGCCAGGGCAACAAGAATGAGAATGATCGCCGTGCTCACGATTCCCAGAGACAGAAACAAGAAGGTACCTCTCGGTGCGCACATCCCATGAAACACTGCGTTCAGGTGACGGGGGAGGTTTTGCAGTGGAATGAAACTGGATCTCCCTGGCAGGAGATCGGGATTGCCGTGCGTATGATACAGAAAAACAATTCCGGCGATAACGCACATAGAGATTAGAACTAATCCCGCGGCAAGCAAATAGCCGATTACCAACTCGAACTCGGAGTCACCGGAGATCAACGGGATAAGCGCCATAAATTTCCTGCTCCTTAGTTGCGGCCATGGTGTGAGACCGCAATCATGGTTCTTAAGATCCGAGATTTAATTCATCTCGTGGTATATCCTTCGTACGGTCACTAACTCTGCCGACATCGGTGCTGCCGTGCGGATGGCAGCCAGCGACCAATGTCACGGATTTATATTTGTTGGAGCACTTGGCCAGAGGCAGCCGCCTCATGTCCCGCTGGTACTCTTGCCCTACTTTTTACTGCGGAAACATAGATGGCGAGCGGCCGGTAGAGCAGGTGTCCCCACTTGCCGAACGGCACCTCCACGACCAGCATCGGGACTACAATCGCCATGTGAATCGTGTAAGTAACATACGTCGCCATCGCCATGTCCGACACGCGAAAGACGTGGAGCAGGATGCCGGTGAACGCTGCAAAAAAGAGCAATATCGGGAAAAGCCAATCGGAAAAGTGACTGAACCGGTGCATTCCGTTTTTTTTCTTCAGCCTGTCGACAATAATCCATACCGTCGATCCCAGCAGGACCGCCGTCGCATAATAGCCCAGGAAACTGGTCCAGTGAAGACTGCTGTTCCCGACCTGGAACCACGGCAGGAATACGACGACAAGCGTAAACATGATTGCGTAACCGCTGACAAGAAGGAGGTGGCGAAGCCAGTTACGGATCCCGCTGCTGCTGCCGCAGTCTTTCCAACGGATTTGCGTCACGCCCTGTATTATCATATGAGGGAGCTGCGTGATATAAGAACTTAACGGTATCTTCTCACCTCGCGTCAAGCCGGAAAACATGCGCGCCGCATTGATGATCAGCAGCAGACCAAGACTCGCCGCCATGATTCTGTCGCCCCAATCCACAATGCCGACGGGCGCAAACCGATCGAGCATGACAGTCGAAAGCGCCGCCGGACCGGAACGGCTCAGCAGACCGAAGCCAAAATCGTGAGGAAGGGTAAACAGGAGCACTATCGCCGCGGCCACTGCTGCCAGTATCCCAATCTCCCAGAAGACCGAACTGTACATGAGGCGGGACAGGCCGGTCCAGTCGTATTCAGAAGTCAGATACCTTCTCATGGCCATCATGGTCTCGCCGGGATCGGCGTTCCGCGGACACCTCTCGGAGCAGTCGCCGCAATAGAAGCATAGCCACGGCCCGGGATCTTCAAGCAGCCGGTCTTTCAACCCCCATTGCGCCAGAAGCATCTGTTTGCGCGGAAACCCATTCTCTTCAGTGGAGAGAGGACAGGCGGATGTACACGTCGCACACTGATAGCATTTCTTAAGGCTCTCCCCACCGTACTTCTTCAGGTCGTTTATGAATTGCGCATCGGGTTTGACGAAATTTCTCTCGCTCATATATCGTGCTTCTTCGATGTTTCTATTATCTGGCTTTTGCAGAGGTTCTGCGCGTAGGAGCCGAGTCATTAGCCGACTTCACTCGCATGGTCTTTTCTCCGAATAGGGAGTACTTGAGCCAATTGAAACCGAACTTCAGCAATTCCTCGTCATCCGTTTTTATCTCATTGATAATTTCTTCATCCACATCAAATCTTTTCAGGAATGTGCTTTCGAAAACAAATTCTCTGAATTTGTCGATGTTGTAACAGACTGTATAGAACATTTCCAGCTTGGCGGGAGTAAGCTGTTTTTTCTCTTTGAAGTAGTCATGCAGGGAAATTTCCTTGAACATTTCCCCCATTTCCGAATATCGTTCGACGCCCTGGTCCCTGATCCAATCGCCGACCGTCCAACTCCTGTTTTCAAGTGAGCCTTTACAGACAGGCTCTTCGATCATGAAGTAGAATTCTCCGCCGTCGTTTTCCCCGCTGTCCTTTGGAGATGCAACGCCGAGAGGAAACATTCTGCAGGACCACGGCCTGTCCCCGTAAACAGAGCAGCCTTCGGCGCGGACGAACGGACAGGATTTGTTTTCATCCTCATTCATCTTCAGCATCACAACCGGATGATTCTGGCTTTCGTCAATCGGGAGAAAAGTATACTTGTCGAGGAACTCCTGCGAAGATATCCCGAGTCTGTTTTTCAATCGTATGACGTCGTACGGGGTCAGGAAAATATTTACATCCGTACAGCACTTATTGAAACAGCTGATGCCTTTGTGGCAATCGAACTTGAACCCGCTTTCCTTATTCATCCGCGGATACTCTTTCAACACCGTCTCTTTCAGATTCTCAAGCTCTTTCATATTAAGCTCTTTCGGATCTTTCTATTCGATTATCGAATTCTTCAGCGCATCCTTCGACCACACAGGTAGCGGGCCGGATGAGCCGTTGACCGGATTAACGGAGAATCTGTACGAGATGTTCTGATTGAACTTGTTCTTCATCCAATCCCAACCGCGGACGAAATAGGAACAGTTGTCGTTGAAACAGACATATAGAAACTCCACATCCCATGAGGAGCCCTGTGGGCATTGCCACTTCTTCAAGGGTTCATTGCA
>CAZRXH010000019.1:36301-37556 GCA_964603995.1 uncultured Bacteroidota bacterium
CCACATCCCATGAGGAGCCCTGTGGGCATTGCCACTTCTTCAAGGGTTCATTGCAATGCGGACAAATCTTTGCTTCTTCTCGTTCCATAGAAAGGACCAGAGGGGAGCGACAAACTCCGCTCCCCTCTGTCAGGAGATATCACTAGTTGACTATCGAGATGATCGGTTTTGAAAAGACTTCCCACTTGTTTTCCTTGGGGAGCCACTTCATGTTAACGAACACCTTCCAGTCCTTCTCGTCCATTGAGGGCTTGTCGGAGCGGAAATAGTAGCCGGGCCAACGAGTTTCTTCTCTGAACAGGATCGCCCTTACGTGGGCTTCGGCCTGCCACATCCTGTGAACGTTTTCCCAGCATCTCATTAGTTCATGAAGGTCCGATGCTGCCAGTTTTTCGGAGTCTACTTTCAGGTACTGAAGCAGATCCAGTCCTTTCTCCAACAGCGCTTTGCTTGTCTTGAACTGCGAGGAAACACCGCCCGCGTATTCGTCCATGATCTTCTGCAATCTGAACATGAACATCTTCGGTTTGATGTAGTTGGGATTGATTTCCGGATCACTCGACGTCTTGCTGAATTGGCCGTAAATGTCGAGCGGTCTCAGGATTTCAGCCTTCAACGCATCGATCTGAGCCTGATCGTAGGAGTGGGAGCCAGGGTGATCGAGGATGTAATCAATCGCCGCTTTTGCAGCTATTCTGCCTTCAGCGTGTGAGCCTGACGAAAACTTGTGGCTCGAGGCGCCGGAAGCATCACCTGCACAGAAGATGCCGTCAACAGTCGACATGTTCGGGTAACCCCAGAAGTAATCCTTGGGGGCGAGGTCTTTCGGACCACTAACCCACGCGCCTGACGCGCCGGAATGAGAGCCGATGAAGTATGGTTCAGCGGCTGCAATCTCGGACGGCTTCTGCTCAGGAGCAGTGTCAGTGCCCGCCCATAGGATCGCCTGTGAAATCGTCATGTCAAGGAAGTCTTCCCAGGCTTCGGCTTCAAGCTCCTTCAGCTTTTTCTTGGCCGCTTTCTCATCGCCGGACTCAGATGCAATCTTGTTGATTGCCTCTTCGGTCCTCATGTATATCGGGCCTTTGCCGTCCATGACATCGAGCATCATCAGCCAGTTGCGCAGGTTCGCCGGGACCGGTTTTACCTTGCCGTAAGGAACCCATTTTTCCAATTCGTCCTTGCGCTCTTCCATGTAGTTGCCGCCCATACCGTTGGTGGCTCGCGACTTGAAGAGCAGGAACCATGCACCGAC
>CAZRXH010000020.1:0-19456 GCA_964603995.1 uncultured Bacteroidota bacterium
ACTGCAGCGCCTTCGCGGAGTCGCTCATAGAAAGCGAACTGTTCGGACACGAGAAAGGCGCATTCACCGGCGCGATAAGCACGAAAGCCGGCAAATTCGAGCTGGCACAGGAAGGCACTTTGTTCCTCGACGAGATCGGAGACATCTCCCGTCCGGTCCAAACGAAACTTCTGCGAGTTCTCGAAACCCGACAGTTTGAGAGGGTCGGCGGCAACAAGCCTATCAAGATGAACGTGAGACTGATTGCCGCCACAAACAAAGTGCTGCATGACGAGATTGAAGCCGGAAGGTTCAGGAAGGATCTCTTCTACAGGATAAACGTGATAAACATCCACCTCCCGCCGCTGAGGGAAAGGATGGACGACTTCCCCCTGCTCGTCAACCACTTCATAACTCACTTCAACGAGAGATTCTCCAGGAAGATCGTTCGCTTTTCACCCGAGGCCTACGATCTCCTCGCAAAATATGATTGGCCGGGGAACGTGAGAGAGCTGGAGAACGCGGTCGAGCATTCGTTCGTGCTGTGCGGGGGAGACACCATCGGACCCGAGTCTTTGCCGGAGCGGGTCAGGACCGCTTCCCGGGGCGAACGGGTGGCGATTCCTTCTTCTATAAAAGGAGCGGAGCGAGACGTGATTATCGGCGTTCTGAAGAAACATAACGGGAGCAGAGTAAAGGCCGCCGCGGAACTCGGCATGAACCCGTCGACTCTGTGGCGGAAGATGAAAAAGCTGGGGATTTAGCTCTGAGATATGCCGTTAGATTTTTGTAAGCTCACGCACGCGTTTTCTTATTATTTCGACCCCAAATGCTAATGCCAGCGTTACAATGATGGCGGCCGTCCATATCTCCATCGGTGGCTTCTCCTCTCTCACGTCCCATGACCAGCAGTTGCTTGTCCCTTATTTCTCGTTTCTTACTTCTTATTTCTTGCTTCTTACGTCTGGCTTCTTGCTTCTATTTCACCCGGCATTCCACTATTCCCTACCCTCCTGAACCTATACTGGAACAGCGGCTTACCTCCGGTAGCCGGCACAAATTTCTCCAGCTTCAACTCCGGCGCAAAGTAGCGTTCGATGTCTTCCTTCCTCCGGGCGCGTGTTCCGACTATCGAGAGATCAAGCGCGTGACGCTTGCCTGAATGGATCAGGACATATTGAGCACCGTTCCGCAGCCACTCCATGAGCTTTTTCCGGTAGTTCAGTCTCAGGTTCTCGTCGAATCCGTGAAAACAGCCGGAGTCGAGTACCAGATCGAATTTGTCTCGTGTCTCGAACTTCGTAACGTCGGCGCAGACGAACTCGATCTTCACGCCGGACTTCTCAGCCCTTGCAGCGGCAAACCGGAGCGCCTCGGGCACGTAATCAAGACCGGTAACTTGAAGACCATGCTGTGCCATGAAGACGGCGTTCACTCCGGTTCCGCAGCCGATGTCCAAAGCGCGCGCCGGTCCGCTCAGCGACTCGATAGCCTTCGTCAATAAAGCCGGAGGCTCCTCGCGATGCCAGCTGATTGCGGCCTCATCTCCGGCGCCGCGGTAAGCCTTCCTGTAGTAGAAATCAAGCGCTCTCATGGTCAGTGACACGATCCTACGCCTTCTCTCCCTCACCGTGCGTCCGGGTTTCTTCGTCGTGCCATTTTTTCCACTCGTCCCAGTGACGCCGGCGCGCGAAGAACGTGCTCGGCCTTCGTCCCCAGCCGCCGAAAAGGATCTTCGCGAGGACCAGTAAGCCCACTGCCTGGAGGTAACCTATCGCCTTTAGTCCGAATATCGCCGGCAGTAGTGCGTTCCACAGGAGCATGAAGATCAAACTCCCCACGGCGAGGAAAGCGAGGACGAACGGCAGTCCGAAAATGAACCACCATCCTCTTTTGTGTACGAACCTGTGATCATGCATGCTACACATTTTCTTTTAACTCCTCATATAAATTTCTCAAACGTTTTCTCAAATACAGAACCGCATAACGCTTCCGTGAAATAAGCGTGTTGAGCGGCTCGCCTTTTATTTCAGCAATTTCTCTAAAACTCATTCCTTCGAACTCGTTCATCTCGAAAACTTCGCGCTGCTCTGTAGGCAGTTCGTCCAGCGCCTCGTCGATCTCATCCCAGAACTGGTTCTGCCAGTAAACTTCGTCCGGCAGCCCGCCGAGATCCGGTATCATTTCTTCGATGGAGATCGAGTCGTCCGATTCGTCTCCCGGAATCCTGATCTTGATGTCCCGGAATGCCTGCGGCTTCTTCTTCCTCTGCGAGTCAATTATCCTGTTCTTCGCGACGCGCATCAGCCACGCCGATATGCGATCCATGAACTCGATGCTCTCAAAGGCGTTCGCGAACCGGAAAAGAACGTCCTGCAGAATATCTTCCGCTTCTTCCTTCGTAGGCACATTTCGCCTGATAAAGCCGAAAAGCTTTCCCTTTTCCTTCTCTATAGTGGCTTCTATCTGCCTCGAAGTAGCGGCTGTCAATTCTCTTTGTGCCTCTGTTATCTATAACGGATGGGGAGGGAAATTATTTTATGGTAAACTGCGACTCATCTCCAAGATGAGTCACAGTTAAAGGCTACTTCCCTGTCTTTAGGAACTCTTCCACGACTTTGAAATACTCTTTCGTCTCTTCTATGAACGGCAGGTGCCCGCTCCTCTCGAACATGACGAACCTCGCCTGCGGGCAGTATTCCCTGAACTTCTCCGAGAAGCGTGGAACAGCGACGCGGTCGAACCTCCCGGCCATGATCAGCACAGGCATCTTGAGGTTCTTCAGTTCGGTCCTGAAGTCAAGCTTGGCGATATCGCCTCCGATGAGGAAGTCGCCATCCGATCCGACTATCTGATAATAGACCTGTGGATTGAAGCTCAAAGAATCTCTCCTGACCTTCTCTGCGTTCCCCGCATCGTAATAATACAACAGACCTGCCGGTACCTCACCGTACAGCTTCTGACATTCCGGTGAGCTCGAGACATAACCAGAGTCGCGCAGCTTCATCAGCTTCGCCCATAGACCAGGGTACTGGTTCCTAATCTCATAGTTGGAGTTATCGTCGTTCTCCTGCCACATCTCACCGTCGTAGAAGGTGTTTGAGAGTACGAGCTTGTCGACGGCGTTCGGATATTTCAGCGCGTACGCCTGTGCCACCATGCCGCCGTAGGAGTGCCCGATCACACTCCACTTATCGATCCCGAGATCTTTCCGCAGCCCGTCCAGGTCCCTGACATCTCGCTCGAAAGAATACTCATTCAGATCCTTGACCCTGTCGGACTTGCCTCTCCCGATCGCATCGTAGTAGATGAGCTTAAAATGTCTGGCCAGTTCGTTGAACCACGGTGTCAGATAAATGTGAGAGTCTCCAGGCCCGCCCGCAATTACAACCACGGGATCTCCATGCCCTTTTATCTGGAACCAAAGATGCGCCCCGTCGACCCAAGCATATGCGCTCTCCGTGTCCCTCGCACCCTGTGCCATGATGGTGCTTGTCATTAACACCGTTGTTAAGATGAGCACCGTGGCAAAACCGATAGCTCTGCGCAACCCAACGATTTCGAGGCATGCAGCAATGAAATAGTTCTTCATGATAATCCTTTCCAAGTACTTGTGGCTCTACCTTCTTTGGAATTTGTAAAACAACTGTACCAGCCCGGTCGAGTAATTTCTCGTATCGGTCAGCTTAAGCTTGACCCGTGTGTCCGAGCTTCTGAAAAGGGGCTTGCCTCCTCCTAGAATGATCGGATGGACCGAAAGCTGCAACTCATCTATCAGGCCGAGTTCCAGTAGATTGTTTGTCAATTCCGCCCCGCCGAAGAGCCAGATGTCTTTGCCCTTCATCCGCTTGATCTTCTCAACACTACGTTTGATGTCGCCGCTTATGACGATCGCCCCTTCGGCCGATTTGAGTGTCTTTGAGAAAACATACCTCACGAGGTTCGGATAGGCGTTGGGACCCATCGGACAGACAAGTTCGAAACTCTTTCTGCCAAAGAAAATCGCGTCAATATGGCTGAGGAATTTTGTCATGCCGTAGTCCTGGTCAGTGAAGCACCAATCGTACTCCCCGTTCGGTCCCTCTATGAAACCGTCGAGACTCACTGCCAGATTCAGGATTACCTTTCTCATCCTCGCTCTCTGTTGAATCCGCGCGGCGGACGGGAGCCGCGCCCAAAACACACATTCCCGCCAGAATGATTGCACAGCACCTCCGTATATTAAGCAATGCGACCGTCATTCGCCATGGTGACGGCGTTCCCGGAAACCCGGATTGGGGGAGAAAATTCTGGGGTGAAAACGGCGGGTCAGATGGGTGAAGTCATGTAATAGCAAACATTGGTGATGGGGAAACATGGATTTTTGCTTGTGGTGAATTCACGAGATGTGAGAAGAAAGGAACTCTGGAGAAAAAGCGGAATAGAGCTGAAGCTGGAACGAACATAGAACCGGTTAATGCGGAGGGCATGGCCTGTACTGATAGACCGATTCGATGAGAAGATAGATTCGGCAAATAGAACGGGCCGGGAGTCTGGTCGTCCTGGGTCGGACCGAGGAAAGGCAACAGCCGAGTACGTGCTGACCGATGGAACGATGTAGCGTGAAAGAGAAAATCCATTTACACGGATTTTCTTACGGACTCCACCTTTTTGTGCGCAACTTCGTGCCGACAAATCTCCTTTGCCTTCGGAGCATTCACGAACAGATCGCATTCCTGCGAATCGATTTGGACTGTCCGGATAATTGTGTAATGCAACCTATGTGAATATAGACGAGCCTTGCCGTAAAATCAAAGAAAACCGATCAGTGGCCCTCATATCCACTCCGCCTCTACCGTTCTCTCGTTCCTCACGTTGCCTGTGTTGAGCGTTGTCTTCGGCTCGAGAAGAATAACCTGGACTTCCTCATCCGCCACAGGCATGTGTTCGACACCTTTCGGCACGATGAAGAATTCGCCCTCACTCAATTTTATGTCCTGGTCTCTCAGTTTGATAACGAGCTTCCCCTTGACGACAAGAAACAGCTCGTCTTCCTTCTCGTGCAAATGCCAGACAAATTCACCTTTGAGTTTCACGAGCTTGACGTAAGAGTCGTTTAGCTCACCGGCTATCTTCGGACTCCAGCAGTCGGTGAATAGACTGAATTTATCCGCGATATTCACTTTTTCCATATGCACCATTTTCTCCATTCTTCAACTTATCAAACACCACTTCCCCAGCGCAGAGACTCTCAGGAGATCGGCAATCGACCGGTCATCATCTCTCACCAGGCATCCTCATTTTAGCAAACCGACTTACATTATCAAACTGCCGTTGACGTCCGTTGTATTATCTCGCGCGTTGTACCGACTTACCTATTGACATTGGCCCAACCGCAATTTATATTAAGAATGATTCCTATTATTACTATTATAACAAAAAAAGGAGAAACTCAAAATGGCAGAATCGAATGGCAATCAGACAGGTTACGGTCTTCCGCGGCTCGGCGAACCTGCGCCTGACTTTGAGGCCGTGACGACTCAGGGCACACTCAGGCTTTCGGATTTCAAAGGAAGCTGGCTTATCCTCTTTTCCCGATCATAGCCGACCTGAACAAGGAGGTCGCGACGAAATACGGGATGATAATGCCTGGCGAGAGCAAGACCGAGACTACGCGCTGTGTGTTCATCATCGACCCCAACGGCAAATTGAGAGCGATGATTTATTATCCACTCACGACTGGCAGGAACATGCAGGAAATTCTCCGCGTAGTCGACGCACTCCAGACAACCGACAAAAACCAGGTTGCTACTCCGGCAAACTGGAAGCCGGGAGACAAGGTCGTCGTTCCCGCGCCTAACACGACCGCGACGGCAGAACAGCGTGTCAACGATAAGAGCCTCGAAGTTGTCGATCGGTACCTGAGCAAGAAGGCATTGTAGCTATGGCATGTATCAATCCCGACGGGACGCTGACTGATGCGGCAGTCACGCTGATGAGCCTGATCGCCGACCATCATTCGCTGGAAGAAGTCGCCTTGATCAGCGACATACCGCTCTATCTTGTCAGAGCGACCGCAAGAGATCTGGTTAATGCCGGTCTCAGCGTCGAGCGGGACAATCTTTACTACCTGACCGATGACGGCACCGAAAGGCTGGCACTAACAAAGCAGAAGCAGTGAAACTAAAATGTGAAGGAGAAACGATGAGTGATAAGAAGAGAAGGTTGACAACGGCTTCAGGAAAGCCGTACACTGAGAATGAGAACACAATGACGGCAGGACCGCGAGGCCCTGCACTGCTACAGGATTACATTCTCCACGAGAAGATGGCACACTTCAACCGGGAGAGGATACCGGAGAGAGTGGTCCACGCCAAAGGCACCGGGGCCTACGGTACATTCACAGTAACGAACGACATCACTAAGTACACACGCGCGAAGATATTCGACAAAATCGAAAAGAAAACCTGCGTGTTCGTGCGGTTCAGCACTGTCGGAGGAGAAAAGGGAAGTGCAGACACGGAGCGTGACCCTCGCGGTTTTGCGGTGAAGTTCTACACCGAGGACGGCAACTGGGACCTCGTCGGAAACAACACTCCTATCTTTTTCATCAAAGACGCGAAGAAGTTTGACGACTTCATCCACACTCAGAAACGCGATCCGAGGACGAACTGTAAGAGTCCGACCATGATGTGGGATTTCTGGAGCCTCAACCCGGAGAGTCTCCACCAGGTCATGATCCTGATGAGCGACCGCGGGACGCCCTACAGCTACAGAAACATGAACGGTTACGGCAGTCACACGTT
The DNA here is from genome assembly GCA_964603995.1 of uncultured Bacteroidota bacterium. Taxonomy (GTDB): domain Bacteria; phylum Bacteroidota; class Ignavibacteria; order Kryptoniales; family JAKASW01; genus JAKASW01. The sequence goes on from CAZRXH010000020.1 coordinate 6,765, forward strand.
TTCATTCATCAACAAAGATAATCAGCGCTGCTGGGTCAAGTTCCACTTCAAGACACTTCAGGGCATCAGAAACCTCACTGAGTCCGAAGCGACGGAAATAAAAGGCAAGGACCCCGACTGGGCACAGCGAGACCTGGTGGAAGCTATCGACGGTGGCAACTTTCCAAAGTGGGCACTCAAGATCCAGATCATGTCTGATGAACAGGCAAAAGGATTTCGCTGGAACCCGTTCGACCTAACGAAGATCTGGCCCCACAAGGACTATCCGCTTATCGACGTCGGAGTCATGGAGCTGAACGAAATCCCGGCGAATTACTTCGCAGAGGTGGAACAATCTGCATTCGCTCCAGCGCACGTTGTCGACGGGATCGGATATTCGCCGGACAAGATGCTGCAGGGACGGCTCCTCTCTTATCCTGATGCGCACCGCTACAGGCTCGGGGCAAACTACGAGCAGATCCCTGTCAACAAATGTCCTTACACGGTTTCAAATTACCAGAGAGACGGCTACATGAGAGTAGATGGGAACGGCGGGAGCGATCCGAACTACTGGCCGAACAGCTTCGATGATATCTATCTCGATAGCTCTTACAAAGAACCCGGGATGCAACTTGATTCCACATTCGCAGACTGGTATGATCGCAATGCCAAAGGAGAAGACGACCACTACACGCAGCCTGGAGACCTTTTCCGGCTCCTGAACGAACAGGACAAGAAGAACACTGTCAGCAACATCGTCAACTCCATGAGAGGAATTATCGGACCGAAGAAAGACGAAATAATCAATCGACAGCTCTGTCATTTCTTCAGAGCGGATGAAAAACTCGGAATTAGAATTGCCGAAGGACTTGGCGTAAATGTCGAAGCGATAATGTCAGCGGCTGGACGCTAGCCGAAAACTGTCGAAGAATTACTTTCACACGACATCGTGTCCACTCCAAAAGCGGTGGACCCCGAACCCTCGGTCTGAGGGTTCGGGGTTACTTTTTCGTACGTTTGGTTTCCTCTCCCGTCCTTGTTTATCGCCTCCAACTATCATATATATGAAGGAGTTGAGCCCTGCTGGTTGCAGAACACACGCACACGGCTGAAATTCCCACAGTCCAAACAGAGAGATGTGATGCGAAAAGAAACTGAGTCACTTAACGGGTGCCTCCGGGAAAAATACGAGATCCTGCGCGATCTCGAAAACCCGGTGCGCGACATGATTGCGCGCCACGTAGCAAAACGTGAGCTGTGGTTTCCCTCGGACTTCCTCCCCGCCGATGAAGGCACGAAAAACGAGAAGGAACTGGCTGAGCTTAGGAAAAGGGCAGAAGTCATTCCGGATAACGCAAGGGTTGCAGTAGCGCTGAATATCCTCACCGAAGAAGGACTGCCGCATTTCCACAGACTGATAGCACATAACACCGGAGACGGTCCACATTGGAAAGAATGGAACGGCCTCTGGACAGCGGAGGAAGACCGGCACGGGAACATCCTTCGCGACTACATCCGCGATTCGCGGCTGCTGAATTTTTCCGTCCTGGAGAGACTGCAGTTCGATTACATCAGGTCAGGATTCCATCCACAATGGAACGGTGATCCTTACAAGGTTTTCGTCTACACGAGCGCTCAGGAGAAAGCGACGGCAGTTTCCCACCTCAACACCGGCAGGCTCGTTGCGGACAAGGAGCCGTTACTCTACACGATCTCGCAGAAGATCGCTCAGGACGAGTCGCGGCACTATGCTTTCTATCTGAACGTATTCAAAGAGATTCTCGCACGCGATCCAAACGCCGCTCTCGAATCTGCCGCCGACGTAATGCCGAGCATCGATATGCCCGGCATATCGATGGCGAATTTCAACGAGTATGCTGATGTCGTCCGCCGCTCGGGAATATACGGACCGAGAGACTACCAGAAGATAGTGGAACAACTTATCAGCTCGTGGAACATCGACGTAATGACTCAGCTGAACGAAATCGGAAGGAAAGCCCAGGACAAGATCATGTCCATACCGGCGCGCCTCCAGAAGGTATCGGACTTCATCGAGTCCCGCATCAGAGCGAAGAGCTTCTCGTTCGAGGTTATCTTCGGTCGTGTGCTCGATATGGCGTGAATTCCGTCCTTCATCCCCGGAGACTGTGAAAGGACACTTCGCGACTCTGTTTTCTTGATCGTCAGCGAATCAAACCGATGAATGCAATTTAATGTACCCAACGAAACACGAGGCGAATCCACTTCCGCTGCCAACGCATCATATTTCAGAGAGGACGGAACATATCCGTCAGAAAAAAGCATCACGAATGAACCCGACTGATTATGAGTCGAACGAGACTCAAACCTCTTTTCATTGCATCGCATTGAAGGTGACGGTGAATGCGGCTCACGGATATAAAGACCATCTTCAAATAGTAGCTACGAGGAAGCTGAAACGAAGAAGTATAGAGTAGTTTTTCATCTTGACGAAGGCGCGATGGGTCGCGCTGACGTCGTGTTAAACAATCTAAACTGGTCCGCGGAAGATCTTAGGAATATGACATGACCCCATTGACAGCCGTAGTATATTCACTCATGTTCGGATTGCTGCACGGCATCCTGCCGGACGAGCACACATGGCCGATCACGTTCAGCTATGCAATCGGCGGCGCGAGCGGAAGGGAAGGAATGAAAGCGGGACTTTTCTTTTCGGCTGCATTCACCGTGCAGCGAATGATCCTTGCGGAAGCCGCGTATCTCGCACTCGCGCCGTTCCTCCTGTCGCCGGAAGTGAACGGAATTGTATATATGGTAGTCGGCATCGCAATGACTGCCGCGGGCGCGGTCGTGTTGCGCAAAAACCGCTACCCGCATCTTCATATCTTCGGTCACCACCATGAGAGAGCTCGGGACATGGGAACGTCTATGTCCGTCCTGTCGAAACACCACAGAGAATCGTTCTTGCCGGCCTCGGAACCTTTGCCCGCAAAGTGGACGATCGTTCACGGCTTCATTGCCGGTTTCGGCTTCGGAGGATTTTCGCTGTTTGTCAACACAGTCGCTGCTCCTGCCATGCGAAGTCCGTGGCTTGGTTTCTTGCCGGGGCTTGCCTTCGGTGTAGGGACTATGATCATGCTTGTAGTAGTTGGATACTTGTTCGGCGCTTCGATGCAATGGACGCACCTTCTGAGCGAACAGGAGGTCAAACAAATCGGTGCTCAGACAGGAGGAAGGACTTTGTTTTTCGGCGGAATGCTGTTTACAATTTTCGGGATCGTGACTCTCTTCGGACTCGACCGAAACCTCCCCATCGACGAAGGTTATGTGCTGATCGGGCTCTTCATGATTATGATCGCTGTCCCGGCATTCGTGTACACACTGAAAGAGGTAATCTCATTGAGACAACAGCAGGTTCCGGAATCCGTCGATCAGCGGGATATTGACTGACGCCTTAGCTAATATCCGTTATCCCTATTATCCTGTCGTCCGCGAATTTGAAGATCGATCTCCCCTGCAATTCGAGCTTATCGCCCGCTTTCATTCCGCCCGGCAAATCGGCGGCCAGAATCCCGCTGAAGTTTATCATTACTTCCACAACACCGTCTCCGAATTTCATCTCTTTGATCACCTGCTTCCTTTCGATGAAATAGCTTTTCGATTCTTCTGCCTGCTTTCTCAGGTCATCGATCCCGTCCGTACGCAGAGTGACTTTGCCGTTCGAGATGTTTTCAAAAGTAATCTCCGTATCGGCGTTCAGGAGCATTCCCACCACATCGAACCTGTTGTAGGCCTCGACATAGCTTTCTATGATCTCCCGGTACAACTCACTTTTTGACATGCGTCATGTCCCGCACAGCTGCGGTAAGCTCTCTCTTCTCAGAACGCGAAGCCGGCCCCGATAGAGAAGTCACCGCCGTTGAAATTCGTTCTCCCCGTAACCGGAGAAGGGAAATCAGCCATGAGATTGTAGCCGGCGTTCGCCACGAACTTGAAGTGGTTGCCGATATAAAAATCGATTCCCGCACCGATGCGGCCTCCGAACGCCGTCTCGGTATGAGTTTCCTGTACCAACGTCAACGCGATCGAGTTGCTGGATTCGGAACCGATATACGACCCGACTCCGATCGAGAGGAACGGTCTCACCTCGGCTTCGGGCTCAGGAGATGGAACAAAATAGCGAATCCCGAGCAGAACCGGAATAACCGCGCCTGCCTCCTGGCTTGTACCTAATATGCCGACTTTTGAGCTGGCGCCTGCGGTCAACACGCCGGCACTCAGCGTGACCGCCATGTCTTCACGCAGGCCGTACGAATAGACCAGACTTCCCACGAACGAGCTGGCATCGGCAGTCGTTTGGATTCCGCTGACGCCGATAGTATTGGAAACTTTTGAGCCGCCCCACATTCCCATGTTGATTTCGAGGACGGACCTGTCCTTTAGAGCCAGATCCTGAGCGAAAACCGCCGACCCGGCAAAGATCATCAACGAAAGGACCAGAATTATCCTGAATAGAATTCTCATTGCAGACCTCCGATCAAATGTTTTGTTCGAAACAACACATTTCATCTATATGCAAATGCCGCGCAACTGCTGCGACGGCGATCATTGGCCTGTCCACACATTTCCCGACATACCGCGGCGTAAGTCAATCCGGGAGAGAGTAGAGCCGCTTTATTCTCCTAAGCACTACCCTTTACCGTACGAATTTAGTCCCCCTTAATTTGAAAGGCAACTCTGAGAGAAATCTTATCCGCCGGGCCGTCTCAGGCGTGCCCTCAGGTGTCTACTGTACTCTGGATTGCCGGTGGTGCTCATGTGCAATTCATAATCTATGACATTCTGTTGAAAACGGTACCGCCGGCCCGACTTGATCATCCGGGAATCGTTCGTGATCGACACGCTCGTGAAATCCACTTCGATGGCACCACCGTCTGCCGTCGTCGCACTGCCCCTCAGTATCTCGACCCGTCCGCTCCTCTGCGCGCTGACAAGTTCGAACAGCCCGCCTCCCTTGTCTATGATGAAGCCTGATTCCCAGAATATCGGTTCACCATCTCTCGTGTCTAGCGACTTTATCCATGTTCGTTGCTCAAAATGGATCACGGGATCTTTGTCATTCCTTGTGAAGACCATTCCTTCGTCGTAATCGACGGGCGATATCGTCGGGTATTCTGCAAGTCCGGTTCCTTCCCATTTCCCAATTATGAAGCCGAGGTCGGTAATATTCGCAGGCATCGCAGCATCACATCCTTCCGTAGATTATTTATTTGAAAAACAGATATGGATTCCCTTGTCAGCTTAGCTTCCTGTAAACCATCCCAATATAATCGATGAAGTCGGATTCCAGTCCCTGAGCACGGATCATCGTTTGAATCTGGGCCCGGTGATCTGTCGAATGGTAATTCAGCTGGAGGGCAATGTACTTCAACGGAGCAGTCCACTCACCACCATCGAAACCGGCAAATCGTCTCTCTTCGTACATTTTCCCTTCTGTTCTATTTGACAGATAATCGATCCAGCGCTGCAGGCCGTTGATCCATTTTCCCTCGAGGTTTTCGAATGAATACACCGGCTCCCACCAATCCATCTCCAGAGCGTGGGGATCGCGAACAATTCTCGCCATCCATTTGTACCGTGAGTTTATGAGGCGACTGAAAAATCTCACCACTCCGCTCTCGTCAGGCGGCTCCTGCATCTTCATGAGAATCATCTTGTTGGCCTGGTCGTTGAATCTGAACGTGTCGAGCAGATATTGCTTCATCTCCATGATGAGGATCCTCCGCAGGTTCAGTTAATGCCTATGAACGATTTGCCAAAAAGCGACACAACCGGTTTCTATCGTTCCGCGAAGCCAAATGGCCTCCACTTGACATATAGAATATAACCCCATTAGGTGATCAGAATAAACTCTGATTTACGCAGCGTGGCGACGATGGCTATAGAGCGGTCAGAATCCTGTGAGAGCCGACTCGAACCGGTCATGGTGTCACTGGAGGTCTATCTGCATTCCTACCACAATCGTTCTTCTTCCGAAGAAGCTTTCCACTCCCGTCTTCGTCGAGTAATCCGGTGAGTAAGTGTAGTCGAAGATGTTATGGATGTCGAGAATGTTGAGCCCTTCCAGATAGAAAACCGCGAAGTATTTGTCGAACAACCTCGCCATGTGTGTCAGTCTCACGTCGAGACGGCGATAGTCGGGATAACGGGCCGAATAGGACGGGCCGTTTATCGGTTCATACACGTTCATCTGCGGAAGATAGACGGAGCGAGCGACGGGCGTATAGGGCATTCCGGTAGCATATTTGAAATCGACGCCTATCTGCCAGGCCTCGGTTATGTTGTACTTTGCAATCAGAGTGAAGTTGTTCGTTATGTCGTACGGACTCGGCGCCATGCCGACGCTTTCGTACCACTTTCGCTTCGTATCGATGTAACCATACGATATCCACCCGCTTAGACCAAAGGGAAGATCGCCCTTCGCGATAATGTCGACGCCGCGTGCATATCCGTAGCCGCTGTTGTCGAAGTTGGTCACCGCGTTCGAATCGGGAAGGTTCGCGTAGTCTTTCTCATATGCCTCGATCCTGAACTCCGCTCCTTCCCACGGCGTGTAATCGTAACCCAGAACATAGTGAATGGCTCTCATCGGAAGGAGATGCGGATTCCCGTCGCTGGCGCTGTAAAGTCGCGGGTCGGGATATTCATGAAACAGTCCGGCACTGAAGCGCAAGGTCGAGGCTGCGCTGAGAGAATAACCAACAGTGAATCTTGGGTCCAACCATGAAGTGTTTATTCCGTCAACATAGTCTCCTCTCAGACCTGCGGTTGCGAACAACCGTTCGACCGACAGAATATTTCTCTTCTCAACCTCGACGTAAGCACCGTACCGTGTCGCAGAGAAACCGGCATCGAGCACTTTCGAAGACGCACTGGTGCGCAAGTCGTAATCGTAATTCGGGATCGCGCCGGTATATTTCTCCTGCCGGTTCTCAATCTCGCCGCCAAACGAAACTTTCAGACCGTTCAGCTGCTTATCCTGAAGGTCAGTGCGGATCTTCCTTGTCCTATCATTTCTAGTTAGATCGAGAACGCCGAGGAGCCAGGTGTCATCATAGTTCGACCCGGAAAGGCTGGTTTCGATCAGCAAATTGTCAGAGATTATGTCGGTATGCTGGATGTTCAGAGTGAGACCACTTGACTTGCCGTTGAACACGGCATTGAATTCCGGACGTTCAACGTTGACTCCTTCATTATCAGATGATGCGATCGCAAAAAGCTTGAAGCTGCCGGTTTGGGAGTACTTGTACATCACAGATGCTTCGGCATCCTGCGAGGAAGGCATCGCGGAGAAGCGATCGCTTCCGCCGTTCAGCCAGAAGATCGGACTGGTAAAATTCTTCCGGGCGTAAATTCGAACTCCCAGTTTGTCGTCGAGCGCCGGAATCTCGATTCCGGCTGAAGCATTTGCCATTGAGACGCCGAGTTGGGCTGAGCGACTCGCAGGAATTCCCTTGGTCTTCAGATCGAGCACGCCGGAGAGCGCGTTGCCATACTTGACCGAGAAGCCGCCGCTCGAGAAATACATCCCGCCGACAGCAGCAGTATTCAGGTTTGAGAAGAGCCCCCCATAAGGCGATTCGAATGTGTAAGGATTGTAGAGCGATGCCTGGTCGAGGAGCACGAGTGTCTCAGATGGATCGCCGCCGCGGACGTACAACTCAGAGCTCTCCGAAACCTGAGTCAGGCCGGGAAGTGTCTTGAGAGACTGAAAAATATCGGCTGCACCGCCCGGGGTCATATAGACATCCATCTGGGTCATGGCTATTCCTTTCCCAGGCTCGCTCGAGAAGGAGCTGGCGGTTACATCGACGTTTTTCGCGACTATCTGCGACTCCTTCAGGACGACGCTGAAGTCGTACCTGCTGCCCTTGGTGATAGAAACCGAACGAACACACTTCTGAAATCCGACCGCGCTCGATACAAGCTCGACGCTTCCTGCCGCAGACGATGAAAAAGAGAACGAGCCGTCGTCATTTGTCACCTGCCCTTCACCCGTCGAAGCGATAAACACGTTCGTGTAGGGAATAGGTTTGCCGGACCCGTCTTTCACGACTCCTGAGATGACGGCGGGTTTTGCCTGAGATCCCTTCACCTGGGCATTTAAAGGAATGGATGTCAGTATCAATGCAAACAGTGAAACGACGACTCGAACAGATTTCATTTCGCGGCATCCTTACTTATTATTAGCAGAACTGATTTTCTTTTCCACTTCCGGAATCAACACATATTTTGCCCGCGCGCAGTCGTGGTCAACACGCAGCGCTGCCCGGTAAACTTCGAGCGCATCCGAATAGCGTTCCTGCTTCTCGTAGCCGAGTCCGAGCCAGGTGAGTGCGTCGATATACCCCCATGACGGCTCAAGGCTCTCCGGTGACTTGTTTCCTGCCGCCTCGTAGAGCGAGACGGCTTTCCGGAAATACTCCACGGCTCTGTCGACGCTTCCGCCGAATACCCCGGGCGTATTGAGCTTGCTCGTGCCCAGGATCAGGTAAGCCCTTGGGTTAGTGGAGTCGATGGACAATGCCTCCTCGACAAGGGCACTGCTCTTTGGTCCGAGTGTCGGAGCGTTCATCCAACTGTGGGCGATCTCTATACCATATATGGCGGCAAGAAGGACTTTGGGCTCGGACCAGTCCGCATATTTCTCGTTTAGCGCCTCTACTGTTTTCTCTGCCTGACCGGCGAACTCCTTATACACATCGTCCTTCTTCTCAGCCATTCCATACGTCATCAGACGATAGCCCGCATAGGCGAGATAGTACTCGACATACTTGTCTCCAGGTGCGAGCACCGCTGCGCGGCGGAGAAGTGCATAACCGTGCAGCATCTCATCCTTCTTCCATTCCAGATATCCAGAATCGACGAGTCCTCTCCCTTGAACTATGACAGAGTCTGCGGCGGGATTGCTGGTTATTGCAGGCGCTTTCGCGAACACCGCCGCCGACCGAATTATCATGGCGAGCGTTACGAGTATTATGAGTTGGGTCTTCATGGTTTCTCCTCTTATTATAAAGTTCTTTGTTTTACAAAGTGTGTAGATAAAAAATTTTGACGCTTACTTTTTCAGGAATTTCTCCAGTGTGCTTACATATTCTTCCAGCGCACGCCGGCCCTTCTCGGTAATCCTGTATGTGGTCTGCGGCTTCCTGTCGACGAAGCGCTTCTTCGAAGAGACGTAGCCGACCTCTTCCAGCTTCCTGAGATGAGTGCTCAGGTTGCCGTCGGTGGTCTTGACCATGTCCTTGAGGAAATTGAAGTCGGCCTGTTCCACGCTCACCAATGCCGCGACAATTGCGAGTCTTATCCTCGAGTGGAGAGTGTCGTCAATTTGTTGATAATCGAAGTCGTTCATTTCACGTCAGTTATCGCCATGCCATTTTTGTGCAATTGACAAAATACTAAACCCGGTACGATTTGAAAAAGGAAATCAGGATACCGAATTTCACAAGATCGTTGTTTCCTTTCACAACGTACATCAAGTGCGGCGTTGAGTGAGCTTCCATGTCGATCATTCCATTCTTGAACGTCATTGTTGTTAGCGCGCGACGGTTGTTTGTATTGCCAAACGATTCTGCCGATAATTCTTTCTATTCCAGACAAACTTTATGGAGACTGCTTTTCGATAACAGCTGTCGATACACTTGCCGCAGACGACACATTCCGGATTTGTCACGAGCCCGGCATTCTTAGCAACGTAATCTGTGATTGGAATTTTTACCAAGCAGTCTCTGTCGCATCTGCCGCAAAAATTGCATTTGTCTGTGTCGACCACGGGTATCAATCTTGAGAACGATGCCCCTGCTGCACAAACGGCACCCATGAAACACACGTTACGACAAATCCACCGCTTATCCAGTAAGAAACCGAAAAGGAGACCTCCTATTGAGTCGTACAGCCAGACGTGTTTGTAGTGGTCGCTAAACTCCATGTTCAGGAACCCCAGATTGAACTGAACATGAGTTATCGTCCCTGATTTGAGATGAATAAACAAGAATGTGAGCGAGGTTGCAAAGAACGCGACAATCATGATGCCACGTATCCACCATTTTGGCTTGAGACATCGAACCTTGAACAGGGACTGATTGCCGGGAAAGTCCTGCCAGGTACCCATGAAGCAGAGCCAGCCGCAGCCGACTCTTCCGATGAGCGGCGAGAGCAATACTAAGCTTCCCCAGATTACGACAACCCAGGTGACTACGCCCCAATAAATCGAGTGCCAAATGAAAGCAAAGTTCAGCGCTCTGAAAATCATGGGTGTCAACATCAGAAAGACCATCCGGGCGAACAGATTATATGTGAACAACTTCTTCATTCTACAATCGTTAAAATATCAGTGCTGCGGAACCGATGTCTGGACAATGTCCATGCACCAATGAATGAACACTCCGTAGAACATGCAGCGGATCGAATAGATACCGTACCCGCCGCCCACGGATACCGCGATGATCAAAATGACGATCTGGGTTGTCGCGAGAAAACTCATGTGTGATGACAGTAGATAACGCGGATAGTGGTACAGTCCGAACATTACTGCCGATAAGAGAATCCCTTTGTGCTTTCCCAGTCCCGCGGTGAATCGTGTCAGCAAGAAACCGCGGAATATGAATTCCTCCATGAAGATGGGGACAAGGAAAAAAAGCGAGGAGATGGTGAACAAACTTGACAAAGCGTATGGCAGCATACTCAGTTTCCCGATCGCAAGGAGATAAACAGGTAAGCTGAGAAATCCCATGGCAATCGAAACGGTCAGGTGGAAAAGGACTCCATTCATCGGGATCAGGCAAGTACGCAGGCCCTGCTTTCTCACCACGAGAACAGCGATGAACGGCAGAAGGAAGAGCGCGTACAGCAGCGATGAATAGACCATGCTGGCCGTCGTCAGATGGGAGGTGTCGCGGACCGGTTTCAAAACCGCCGCTGACACGACCACGATAACGGCAAGAATAGCGAAAAGGAATAGAGCGGCTCGCACTTCGGTTTGCGGCCTCTCGAACACCGGGAGCAACGGCCGTTCCACCTTGAATAATACAAACGGTATGACAACGAGGATAATTGGAACGAAGTATCCCAGAATGACCGGTGCAGCATTCATTCAAAGTCTCCCATCATGGTGGTAATGTACCAGCGCATGAATTCGATGAGCAACCCTACAAGAGAAATCTCTTCGATAGCGGATCGCAGGTTGCTTCTCTCCATTCGACGCGAGTTGAAGTTGCTCACTTCGTGTCTCCGCTCGCATTGCTTTTCTTCGAGTTTCTGTAGAATACGAAACCTGGTACAATCTGGAAAAGAATCATCATCGAGCCAAATATGGGAAGTGTCTCGATGCCTTTTATCGCGAACATTGCAAGTGCGCCGACCCACCACGCGATGCCGACCATCGTGACCCATTTCAGGCGGTAGACAAATGAGCTGATTGTGTAAGTGCCGCCCATGATGGTTGCTATCGCTGGACAGATTGCCCATGAATGTAAAGCGCCAGTGAAAGGTCCGATAAACCCAAGGATCGTCATCGAGACGCCCGAGATTGCCCAGATGAGCGCGACGAACTTTGCGCCGACAGGCCAACCGCCGACTCTCGACGGCTCACGCATCCCCATGATGATCGACACGAGCCATCCGAACCCGACGATTATGACCCAGATCCATATGGTCATCGAGTAATCGTGGGCCAGAATTGCGGCGTACTGGACAAATATCGCAATGGTTATGAGCACTCCCCACAACAGGTAGTACTTCCCGTTGTCGAATGTAAATTTCCGGCTTTCGTCGATAACCCTTCTTATGAGGGCTATTTCTTCAATAGCACTTTGTTGGTCCATTCTTTTTCCCTGCGTAGATATGTACTTTCATTTTGCGTCTTCGCTTCGGACATTCTTTCTGGAGTTTCTGTGGAACACCAGACCTGGAATAATCCCAAACAGAATCATCATAACACCGTACATAGGAAGCGTTGCGATCCCTCTCACCGCAAACATTGCAAGCGCGCCGACCCACCATGCAATCCCGACCATCAGTACCCATTTCAGCCTGTAAACGAGGGAACTCATCGCAAAAGCCCCACCAACCACCGCTGCGATGGCGGGGCAGATCGCCCAAGAATGTAATGCACCGGTGAAAGGTCCGACAAACCCGATGATCGTCATCGAAATGCCGGAGCTTCCCCAAATAAGCGCAATGAACTTGGCGCCGACAGGCCAGCCGCCCAACCTCGAAGGCTCACGCAGCGCCATGATTACGGAGATAAGCGTTCCGATTCCGACCGCTACCATCCATATCCAGAAGGAGAGGGATTCTTTCCCGGTCAGTATTGCGGCGTACTGGGTGAATATTGCGAGCGTTGTGAGAACGCCCCACGTGAGGTAATACTTGCCGTTATCGAAAGTAAACCGCCTACTCTCATCTATAACCCTTCTTATGAGGGCAATCTCCTCAATAGCACTTTGCTGGTCCATTTCTCCTCCTTGCATAAAGTACTTTGAATTACAAAGCAAGATAATGCACGCGAAGGGTGTTGTCAAGAGGAAAGTGAAATTTTTTCTGGAGACAGGACTACCTGGATCCGAGCACTTCCCTCATGACACCGGCAAAGTCTCGCAGGGCCTTCATGCAATCTCCGTTGAAACTCGATCCGTGCATTATGGCAAGCGTCTTCGGTCCGAGGTCGGCAA
>CAZRXH010000020.1:19556-35800 GCA_964603995.1 uncultured Bacteroidota bacterium
CCGTTGAAACTCGATCCGTGCATTATGGCAAGCGTCTTCGGTCCGAGGTCGGCAAGCATTTTCAACTGGTTTTCCGTGTTCGAAGTGTAAGGAAGATAGTTCTTCATGGGACCCGCCTGCGTCATCACAAGGTTCTCCCTTGCACCTTCGATGACGTCGGAAGATGTGAGAGGAGCGACATCTCCGTTCTGGTGAAGGACGTCGGAACAGAAGAGCGTTTTGTTGGTCTCCTCGAACAACAGCCCAGCGTCCCATCCATGCGGGAGGTGCGGAGTCGATTGAAAGCGGAACCTGTACTTCCCGGTCTCGATGGTCTCATCATGCTGCATCCCGCGCGCTTTCCTCGCCGCAAAGTCCGTCATGTTTACTCTCGCGCCGACGATACTGCAGAATGCTTCCGCTGACGGAGCGACCTGAAACCAATCGTTGAGCGAGCCGCACTCATCCGGTTCAAAATGACTGAAACCTATCCAGCGGAGAGAATCGACGTCAATCAGACTTGTCACTGCCTGCCACACTTGAGCGAAGAGATACCTGTGCCCCGTATGCCAGAGAAGCGGCTCCTCGTCCCGTACCAGAAACTGGTTCATCTGGATATTGTTTTCCCTGATGAAAGTCGAAATGCGGAAAACGTCTGGAGCAATTTCCGCTATTGTTGTCATCTCACTATGCCCTTCAAAATCATAGGAGCGAGCGAATGTATATCCTCGACTGATTGGACAGAATGTGCAGGAGTTTTCTGCGGCGCGATGATCATGCCGCGATCGATGCGCGGAACACCCGGCATCTTCCTGCTCAGAGACACGCCCCAACCTTGTCCGTTTACTACGCCGTAAGCCATCAGGATAGTATAGCCGCTGTAGTCCTGGCGCGCGATATCCGACGGACCTTTGGCAAGCCAATATAGTGTCACTGACTGCAACACTCCATTTACTGCAGTTACAGATTGACGTACCAGGCAATCGGTGAATGTGCCAAAGGGGACGGTGACCGTAGCGGTGTCGAGGAGAGTCTCCTGGTCGATCAGGGTGTAGCTTGTTCCCTGGTATGAGAATGTTGTCTGCGCTGTGTATGGCGTGCCCTCGAGCATCGAGTCCGGCAGGGATGCGAGTGCGGAGTCAAACAGAACGACAGATCCGCCGTACTGACCGAACCCCGAGTAGCCGTCCGGACCGTAGAAGTATTCATTGTCGGAATTGTTGAGAAGTACGGCATATGCGGTTCCATTAATAGTCGTATCCGTATAGAAGGTCTCCCAGGAGCTGTCTGACCAGACTTTATAGTACGTGGAGTCAAGAGCTTCGCCATACCCGGCAAGCGATAGCATCAGTGGGGGGCCTTGCGGATTCTGAGGAGAGGTAAGAGAGGGCGTCCGGGTGCAAGAGTATAACATGATCGAACATGCTGCCAAACAAGTAAAAATTAAAATTTTCATCCCATTCACCTAACGCTGATTGTATTATGCCTGTTCCTTTTGCAAGACGCGCTTCAGAGTGTTCCTGTCCCTATGCTCGAATAACCCTTCCTTGCCTCTGATTTTGATCGCGGTCACCTGGTCATAGGTGAAACTTCCGTCCTCGTGCAAGGTCATCTCCAGATCAAATCTCACCGTCTGGAACTCGTTGTCGAGAAAGGGATTGGAACAAATTCCGAAAACGGGGTCTCCCAGCTGCGCCGCAAGTTTGAATTGTCTGGAATCCGGCTCCGCATTGCCGCCGGCGATCAACGACACACCTCTCGGAATCGTTACGCATTTCATCACCTGCCTAGCCTTCGCGTCCCATAACCAGTATCCTGTCTCGTCGTGGAAAGGATCGGATTCGCCGATCCGCCACGCTTGCATGTGGTACCTAAGGCCGTGAAGCACCTGTTCGTGGTTCTCTGTCAACCCGGTCGGTTCCAGGACCATGCGTTCCCTGTACTTGTTCTCTTCAATGCCGCGATCGTCGGAAGGTGCCACATCATCCCCGATAACGCCTTCCAACGAGCCCAATGGGCCCAGGTTCTTCTCAGTTTCTTCGCTCATAAATTCCTTTCCGAGCTTTTCAATAATGAACAACCGGCCCGATCGCCTGACAGGTCCGAAATCGAGCTGCAACCCGGCAGCCCTGCGTCATGTGTTGTTCTGTGCAAACTCTTCCAGCTTCAAATTCAACTCCGCGGGTTCAAACTCTTTTCTGATCTTCTCAATCTCCATGTTGGCAAGCCTGTCGCATCTCTCGTTGCCTTCGTGCCCTGCGTGACCCTTGAGCCAGTGCCAGTGCACGCGGTGTCCAGCGGATAGCGAATCGAGCTTGCGCCAGAGATCCTCGTTCTTCACCGGTTTCTTCGATTTGGTTTTCCAACCGTTCGATTTCCAGTTCGACAACCAGGACGACATCCCGTTCATCAAATATACCGAGTCGGTGTAGAAGTCTATGCCGCAAGGCTCTTTGAGCACGCTCAGTGCCTCGATCGCCGCTTGAAGCTCCATCCGGTTGTTGGTCGTCGCCGGGACTCCGCCGCTGAGCTCGAGTTGGTGCGCACCGTATTCGAGAGTCGCGGCCCATCCTCCCGGTCCGGGATTTCCCTGACATCCGCCGTCGGTATGTACTATCACTTTCTTCACAGTTTCATCCTTCCGGAATAATTTGGTGAAGCAGAATTTAACAAACACCGCCGTATTTTCCCCACATGATCGCCGACCGAATGATTCGCGGCTCTCCCTGACAGCGGGTCCGAACGCAGGTACTCGCCTGTGCGAAGACAGAAGATGTTTGCACTGCCATCATCCGTCGGCGTTCAAATTCTTTCGGCAACGATCAGGGTCATGTCATCGAGTTGATATCCCTTGCCCATGTGAGAATTAACGGCGCGCAAGAGCGGCCGGAAATTCTAAGAACTAAACTAAATTCTAAACAAATCCTAATGAAAGAAACCTTTGTTGTTTTCAATGTCGCGCGATTTTGAATTTTGAGTTCCGAACATTTGATATTGTTCAGGATTTCGAATTTAGGGCTTAGTGTTTCCCGGCGTGATTCCGCACAGCTGCCGGCAGAAATCATCTGACGCTGATCCGCGCGTTCACAAGCGTGACGACGTCATCGATGCCGCTCTTCGCGTCGACGCCGATGAAGACCCATCGTCCCTCTTTGAAGTCGGTGGCACGGCCGACTGCTTTTTTCACAGCGGCAGACACACCATGGTCGAACGCAGCCTTGAGCTGCGACCGCTTCATTATGATCTGCGCGGTGAAACCGTCTTTGTCCGGATAGAGCGCGACCACGGACTTCCCGGACTTCGCATACCTGATAGCCCACCCGTAATTCACACCGTAGAACTTGAGTTCACCTTTGAGCTTCAGTGTAACGCCGAGAAACTCGTTCAGCTTTCCCCAATTCACTTTCGCAAGACCGACGGCTTTTTCAATGCCCGCCTGATCGGGCTTCGCGTTCTTGTCGACGAATATGCCCTTGCTCATGCATAGCCTCCGGACAATATGCTCAGCAACTGCGGCGACACCCATTTGTTGGCCAGTCCCATCACAGTGGCCTAATTATCCTTTTCACCCTTGAACAACTCCGAAAGAAAATCGGGGCCAAAGAACTCACCCACAGCCGAAGAGAATTCTCCGAACAGTTTCTCAAACTCTTTTGCCTGACCTACCCCAAAGAACGAGGACACCTCAAATGTATGGACGATGTCAAAGTGAGCGCAGAGAATGAGATTGATAAATATCTGTAAGAGATTAGGGACGGGCAAATTCAGTGGCCCTGCATTTGTGATGTAGTTAGACGTCAAGACATTCGGGTCAACATGCACTATCCCTGAAGCGTGTCGGTAAAAACCATGATAGTAATTCTCAAGACAAATATCGCTAATGAGATGCTTGTTTCTTGCAAGCTTGTCACGCTCAATTGCAAGCGTCAGATTGTCCTTGTTGGTCCAACTCTGATCAACGCGTTGGCCCGACTTGTAGTCTGGGTTGACGATGCGCTCCTTGTTCTCCGACTGCCTCTCGGCCTGTCTAATCTCGTCGCCAAATATTCTTTCTAAGAGTCCTAGTATAGGGGCATTCCCGTTCCTCATCTTTCGCAAGACATTCAGGTCCATTCTATGGATGGAACGACCGAAGCGCTGTAACCCGTCCTGTCTCGGAGCGTGCACAAGGTAGGACGAAGTCAACAGCTGTTCAAATCGGATGCGGAGAAGCGCCAGAGCTTCGAGAGGTTGACCCCACGTTGTTAGAAGCCCGATGGAATAACTGCAATTCTGAGCATGGTAGACTATTGTACCAAGGATATCGGCAGCATCCTGATCGCTCACGGCCCCACCACTGACAAATGAGAAAGCATAAGCTTCCCAAGCACGTTCGCTAAAACGTACCAATCTGGGAATAATATCCCAATCCTGCAGCTTAGCCAAACGCCCGTAACCGTCTCGTCGCAGCGTCATTCTTGCCCTCCTGACATTGCAAAGGCCGAGTTCTTCATCTCGACCGCCGAAGAATATTACTAAATCAGGATTTAAACAACAAAAACAGAAAACTCCGAAGCACCGTCTCAGTCCACAAGCAAGCTATGCAAAATGCATCGTGGACCTCGACATAAGCATCGGAGTAGGCTCTATTCCAATGAACGTCCTGAATGGTGCATCCCGAAAAAACCGTTATGTACTCGCTCTTGCTCTGACTCTTTTTCTAATACTCTCCTATCGGATCACCCGGCGGAATGATAACCGGTTCCGGCACTTTGAACTTCACAGGATTTTCCTGGAACTGCCTGATCTGCGACAGCGCATACATATACTGAGCCTTGGAGTTCTCATCCTTCACGGTCCTCATCCGCGTCTGCATCCAATCTTTGAGGCCGTCAATCTTATAATAAGCGATTGCCCTAACCTGTTCGGATGCCTCCGGATTTTCTGCAAGCCGCATGAGACTTTTGAGAACAACGTTGTCGACCGTCCGCTGTATCGCCGCGAGATAACCTGTTCCGGGATTTGCTTTCCACGTGGAGTTCACGAGATCGTCGATGATCTCGTTTAGACCGGGATACTCCGCGTTCTCAGCATGGTACTCGACTAGCCTTGTGTCGCGCTCGGGATTCAGTATAAGACCGACCGTCAGCTGAGCAGCGCTCTCTGCCGGAGCGAGAGGGTCGAAGGTGACGCCGGTCTTCCCGACGAAATCTTCCCTGGTTCTCCTGTAGCCGACCGGCTGCGGCGGTATGATCTTCAGAAGACTTTGCGGAAGCGCGAGGACGTCCGGCTTGATCGTATTGAGGAGAGCGGTCAAAGCCCTTCTCTGTTCCGCCGGCGGGACCATATCCGTCGGAACCTGCCCGTCGCCTCTGACAGCATAAGTATAGTTCAATCCGCCAAGCACTTTTGAGGCGGCGACGACCATGTAGCGGTTGAACATGTAAATAGGCACGAGCACATCTTCAAGGTGAGCCAGCGGCTGTCCAACACGTATGTTATCTTCACCGAAATTCCTCAGCACAATGGCGCGGACTTTCATGACGTGATTAAGCTGGTCGACGGCGTTCGAGCCGTTGTCCCACAGATGCGCGATCGGACTGGCGCTCCCGGCGGGCCGGGCAGCTTCGTCGGACATGAACGGTATCCCGCTCTTTATCCGCTGCTCTATGATATTATTCAGCGCCTCTTTTTCATTCGTGCCTTTCGGAAATTCTTCGTAGCCGTACTTGATCGCGTCTACGTCCCATCTGCCAATTCCCTTCGTGTAGGCATCCGAGAGATCGAGTTTCCCGTCTTTGTCGATTTTTATAAGTGGCGCAGGATAGTCCATGACGGACGCGCGGTTGTCTGTACTCGCGGCGAAGTTGTGGCAGAGTCCCAGCGTATGTCCGGTCTCGTGCGCTGCGAGCTGACGTATTCTCGCGAGGACGAAATTCTCAATGGCGGCCGCGTCGTTCTTTCCTTTCGCGTAAGGAGCGAGGAGTCCCTGCGCAATCAGGTAATCCTGTCTCGCGCGCAGCGCGTCGAGCGTGACCTGTCCCTTTATAATCTCGCCCGTCCTCGGGTCGACTATCGATTCGCCGTAAGACCAGCCTCTCGTGTAGCGGTCGACCCATTGTATCACATTGTACCTGATGTCCATCGGATCGACGCTGTCGGGCAGCACCTTGACCTGGAAAGCGTTCTTGAAACCGGCTGCCTCGAACGCTTTGTTCCACCAGCTTGCGCCCTGTATAAGGGCTTCGCGAATCAGACGCGGAGCGCCCGGATCGACGTAATAGACGATCGGCTTTACCGGCTCGCTGAGCGCGGCGTTCGGATCCTTCTTCTGGAGGCAATGACGGATGATGAGTCTCTTGTGAATCGGCTCGCCGAGCGGCGCGGAAAAGTCCATGTAGTGAATGTCGAAATATCCCGCCCGCGGGTCGTAAGCACGCGGCTGGTAGCCGTCGTCGGGAAGTTTTATGAACGAATTGTGAACATGAACGGTGATGTCGTTGGGACTCGGCACAACCTCATCCACCCATCTTCCGGGATTTTCTCCGACGAACGTTTCGATCGCCTCGAACTCCGAATTGTCGGGAAAATTCTTCGTCCGTGGAAGGTAAATGGCACACCTGCTCGGGTCGAGCCTGTAGTTTCCCTGTTTCTCGCCGCGCAGAGTCTCGATAACATGGTGCGCGTCTCTGATAAGGAAATCGGTTGCATCGACGAGAACAGTGTCCCCGTTTTCGGCTGCGACGTGAAAACCCCAGAGGACCGACTGCGCGAAAGCCTCTCTCACCGCCACTTTCTCCATTTTGTTGCCGGTGGTTGCCCTGAAGGAAGGATTCGGCTGGAGGAGAAGTACCTTAGGACCGCTCCTCATGAATTCCACGATGCGTTCGTTTCCGATCTGGCCGCGGTCGAGTCCGATGTCGTTCGATCCGACACCGTGCGGCAGCGTGTTCACATAAAGGAACTGCTTGTTCCATCTGCTGATTTCCAGCCAGATCTTTCCTTCCTTCGCGTCCCAGTAGAATGTAAAATAGCCGGGATATTTCTTCATACCGGCGGTCTTTTCCTGGATCGTCGGGAATGATGTCAGCGCGGACATTTGGGCGAATGAGATTCCGCCCAGCATGAGAAAAGTGAAAAGCAAGGTAAGAATTTTTTTCACGGGGCATTTTCCTTTCCCGAAAGTTCAGCGGGTGAACTCGTGATCCTTCGGACAATATTTGTGCTTGAGAATCCACTGATCGGAGCTGTGCGCCCGAATCCATAAAACGTACAAGACCTGCACAAAAGAATCAAACACAGACCACCTGCGCCGGGTTTCTCGGATGTTTGCCCCCTTCGTCCCACGATACTATATTCATCCTAAAGCGCACTGCACCCACACACAGGAGTACCATGAAAGTGAAGATTGGTCTAATATATTTTCTGCTCCCAACAATTCTTTTTGCCAAAATAAATGAAGCGAACCGCTATCAGCTTTTACTGAAGGCAGCCAAGGAATCACATTCCAGCGCCGTAATCGTTATGAAGGACGGCAAGACCGTCTTTACTTATTATTCGGTTCCAAAGAACACGCTCGTACAGGCGATGTCGGTTACGAAATCAATCGTGGCACTCGCATTCGCTCAGCTTTTGTCCGAAGGCAAAATGAAGTCGCTCGACACGAAAGTCTGCGAGTATTATCCATGCTGGAGGCAGGGGAAGAAACAAACCATCACGATCCGCGAGATACTTAACCATACTTCAGGTTTAGAGAATGTTCCCAACGCGGAGGTGGAAATATATCCAAGCCGGAACTTCGTCCAACTCGCTCTCTGTGCCGAGCTGTCGAACGACCCTGGTACACATTTTTCTTACAACAACAAAGCCGTCAACCTGTTGCCTGGAATCGTGCAGAAAGTCACCGGAGAGCCTCTCGACGCGTTTCTGAAGAACGGCCTCTTCAAGGAAATGGGAATCACCGATTTCAAGTGGGACCACGACAGCTCCGGAAACCCGATTGGCATGGCGGGCTTCGATGTTCGGCCGATCGATTTAGCGAAACTCGGAGAGCTCGTTCTCGACAAAGGAAGATGGAACGGCAAACAGCTGATCTCGGCGAACTGGATCGACTCGCTCACCGCGCAGGGCCAGCCTTTCGATTCGAGTTGCGGATTATTGTGGTGGCGAACGCCAAACCACACGAGCTACATCGTCGACGCTGCGCAGATAAAGAAACTTCGGGACGCCGGTGCCGGTAAAAGCTTCATAAGCAAAGTCGAGGAAATCAAGGGGACGTACAATTCAGAAACCGATTACATAGCAGCACTGACGCATGAATTCGGGGAGAATTTCCCTTTGGTAATCAACGACGCAATTGGCAAACTGGGCATCGCGCTCGCACGGAAGAAAAGCGGAAAGATTGTCGGTTATGAAGGAGACGGATATCTCGGACAATATGTAGTCGTCTATCCGAAGCAGCACATGGTTGCAGTCAGGATGGTCGAGGGGTCAGACACATACAACGGCAGGACCGACGGCTTTTACGATTTCCCGCAGATGGTGTACGGACTGATTTCAGGAAAGTAGAAGCGCCCGGCAGAAATCTAATCTAACCACAGATACACAGAGGGGAGACGTTTTATCCTCTGTGTATCTTGTGTTTCAATTAACCTAGAGCACCTGGTTTATGAACGACTCGAAGAGCTCCTGCTTGCCGCTGGTCTTCTTCGGCTCGCCGTTCTTCACGGCTAGCGCGTGGAGGTCCTCCAGCTTCAGCTTTCCCTTCTCGAATTCGGCACCCTTGCCGGAATCGAACGAGGCGTATCTCTGCTTGCGAAGCTTCGGGTAGTCGGTCTCCTTCAGAACTTTGTCAGCGGTCAGAAGCGCACGTGCGAAATTGTCCATGCCGGTAATATGCGCGATGAACATGTCTTCGAGGTCGGTCGAGTTCCTTCTTACCTTCGCGTCGAAGTTCGTCCCGCCGGCCGTGAAGCCGCCCATGTCGAGGATGACGAGGAGGGCTTCCGTCAGCTCGTAAATGTTCGTCGGAAACTGGTCGGTGTCCCAGCCGTTCTGGTAGTCGCCGCGGTTCGCATCGATGCTCCCGAGGAAACCGGCGTTTGCGGCGAACTGCAGTTCGTGCTGGAACGTGTGCGAAGCGAGAGTAGCATGGTTGACTTCGATGTTCAGCTTGAAATCCTTTGTGAGATCGTACTGCCGCAGGAATCCAATGACGGCAGCCGCATCGAAATCGTACTGGTGTTTCATCGGCTCCATAGGCTTCGGCTCGATGAGGTAAGTTCCTTTGAATCCTTGCTTCCTGCCGTAGTCAGCTGCCATGTGGAGGAAAGTCGCCATGTGGTCGAGTTCACGCTTCATGTTAGTGTTGAGGAGCGACATATAGCCTTCGCGTCCGCCCCAGAAAACGTAGTTAGCGCCGCCGAGCGCGATCGTGGCATCGATGGCGTTCTTCAGCTGAGCGCCCGCATAGGCAACGACGGAGAAATCGGGGTTCGTGCCGGCACCGTTCATATACCTGATATTGGAGAAGAGATTGGCTGTTCCCCAAAGAAGTTTCACACCAGACGCTTTCTGCTTCGCCTTGGCATAATCGACTATCGTCGCCAGTCTCTTCTCGGACTCGGCAACCGTCTCGCCTTCCTGGACCAGGTCAAAATCGTGAAAGCAATAAAACGGCGCGCCCAGCTTAGTGATGAACTCGAAAGCGGCGTCCATCTTCTCCTTCGCGCGGCCGATCGGATCTTCATGTTTCAGCCACGGAAGCTCACGCGTGCTCGGTCCGAACGGATCGGCGCCGCTCTCGCCGAACGAGTGCCAGTATGCGACGGCGAACCTGAAATGTTCCTGCATTTTCTTTCCCGCCACGACCTTTTCCGGGTCATAGTACTTGAAGGCAAGCGGATTCTTAGACTCTTTGCCTTCGAAATTTATCTTCCCGATGCCGGGAAAAAACTCCTTGTCTCCTGTCGTTACCTTCAGTGCCATTTTACATCAACCTTCTGATTTTAGTTTTGAATTAAGTATGCTTAGCCAATCCGAATAAGCGGAGAGATACCTATCTGCATTACCCTTATCCGGCTCAACGGTCATGATCTTCTTAAGATTCGTGAACGCTTCCGCGAAATTCTTATAGATACCCGCTCCGACGGCCGCCGCTCTCGCTGCGCCCACCGATCCGTCGGTGTCGTACATGTTGATATTTGCTCCGGCTAAAGTCGCCAGTGTCTTCGTGAACACCGGGCTGAGGAACATGTTCGCGTGTCCGGCGTTTATCTCCGACGCTTTCATGTCGAGCTCTTCCATGATGTCTGTCCCGTACTTAAACGAGAATGCAACACCCTCCAAAACTGAGCGGACGGTCTCGGCTCTGCCGTGAATGTTGAAGTTCAAACGTTCAAGTGATGCGCCGGGATCTTTGTTGACGAGCATTCTTTCCGCGCCGTTGCCGAAGTTGAGGAAACGGAGTCCCCTTGAACCTACCGGCGCATCAGCGGCGAGCGCGTTCAACTCCGGGTATGAGATCGAATTGCCGGCCAGTTTCCTTATCCAGCTGTACGAAATGCCCGTCCCGTTTATGCAGAGAAGAATTCCGAACCTGTTCCTCTCTTTCGAATGGTTTACGTGCGCGAAGGTGTTCACTCTCGTCTCGGAATCGTACTTGATCGCATCGCTGATTCCGTAAACGACGCCCGATGTTCCGGCCGTCGAAGCGACCTGCCCCGGCTCGAGTACGTTCAGCGAGAACGCGTTGTTCGGCTGATCGCCCGCACGATAAGTGACTTTCGTTCCCGGATTCAATCCAAGCTCGGTAGCAGCGGCAGCTGTTAACTCGCCCTGGTCACCGAATGTCGGGACGATCTCAGCGACGAGATTTTTCCCGATCCGGTATTGCGAGAGCACCGTGTCCGAGACGGAGTTGGAGACAAAGTCCCAGAGAATTCCTTCCGATAATCCCGACATCGTCGTTCTTGCTTCGCCGGTCAGCTTCATCGCGAGGTAATCGCCGGGGAGCATGAACTTGTCGATTTTCGCAAACACTTCCGGCTCGTTTTCCATCACCCATTTCAGTTTGGAAGCGGTGAAGTTTCCCGGAGAGTTCAGCATGTGCTGTAAGCACTTCTCGTGGCCGATAGCGTCGAAAGCTTTCTCACCGATCGCAACCGCCCTGCTGTCGCACCAGATGATCGAGGGTCTGAGCGCGTTCAGTTTCTTGTCGACGACGACAAGCCCGTGCATCTGGTAAGAGATTCCGATCGCTCTGATGTCGGACGGGTCCACGCGCGACCTCGTGAGAATGTCGTGCGTCGCGTTTTTCGCCGCGTCCCACCACATTGCGGGGTCTTGTTCCGCCCAACCCGCTTTCACAGCGGTCATTGGCATTTCGTTCTGCGGAAATGTGCTCTGGGCGACGGTCATCCCTTTTTCAGTGTCAAAGAGCGCTGCCTTGATAGATGAGCTTCCTACGTCAAAACCGAGTGTAAACATTCACAGCCTTCTAATGGAGTTTTCCTGTCTGTTTTTGAATAAAGTTAAGAAAAAAAAGCGAAGATTTGTGCAAACAAATTGAATTTTTGAACCGGTTTTTTGTTTCAACTCTAAACCGATCCAACGTGGAAATTCGTGTTTCGGTGAAGGAAACCTTCTACCTCTCTCCAACAAACGGGTAGTGGTAGTTCTTCGGCGGAACCAGATTTTCCTTTGTGCTCCGAGGCGACATCCATCGAACCATATCTAGGAAACTGTCATTCTGCTCACGAATCAGATTCGGAACAAAGCGATTCACCGCCGGACTATTCTTCTTCTCCGCGGATACGAATCAGACTCTCTTCAACTATCTACAAGTGTCGGTCCAGCGGCTGTGTCCCAATACTGCACAGAACCTTGTCAAATACCGTCACAACATGTTTCTTTCCATGACTTCCGATTCTCAGCACAATTATCCCGCAGTAGTCTTCGGGTGGATAAGCTCCTATATTGCAAAAATCGGTATCGAGAGTAACAAGAACACGGCCCTCTTCCCTACACAGATGTCGAAACGACTCTTTCGTGCGACAGCTCGGCAGCATAGGATATTGCGGCCCTGATGTCATCAGGCAAAAGCGTAGGATAATTCTTCAATATATCCGTTTCGTCGGCACCTTCGGCAAGGTTATCCAATATAACCGACACCATGATTCTAGTTTCTTTGATGCAAGCTTTGCCGTGGCAAACAAGCGGATCAACAGTAATTCTGTCTCGCCAGTTCATACAATCCTCCCGGTAATCGTTGACCTTGATACAAGACAATTATATTTGAAATTGCAGCCGAAGTCAAACCCTCCGCCAAACACTTGCTATACTTCTCCTAAATACCGGTCGCCGTCTTAATTACCAGATTTGCCGCTTCGCCAACTATTTCGATATTCCGCTCCTATTTCTCTCCCATGAACGGATACCGGTAGTTCTTCGGCGGAACCAGATTTTCCTTTGTGCTCCGAGGCGACATCCATCGAACCATATTCAGGAAGCTGCCTGCTTTGTCGTTGGTGCCGCTCGCGCGCGCTCCGCCGAAAGGTTGCTGCCCGACGACTGCGCCGGTCGGCTTGTCGTTGATGTAGAAGTTGCCGGATGCATTCACGAGTATCTTGTTTGCTGTGGCGACTGCGTAACGGTCATGGGCGAAGATGGCGCCGGTCAATGCGTAGGGTGAAGTCTCGTCGCAAAGATGGAGCATCTCTTCGTACTTGTCGTCGTCATAAACGTATATAGTCATGACAGGTCCGAAGATCTCCTCCTCCATCGTCTTGAAGTGCGGGTTCTTGGCGAGTATCACCGTCGGCTCGATGAAATATCCCTTCGAGTCGTCGTGGTTTCCTCCGAAGACGATTTCCGCGTCGCCCGAATTCTTCGCGAACTCGATGTATTCAGTTATCGTTGTGAACGCGCCTTTGTCTATCACCGCGTTCATGAAGTTACTGAAGTCGCGCGGGTCGCCCATCTTCACCGTTTTCAGTTCCTTCACCATGTAATCCTTCAGATCCGCCCAGAGCGATTTCGGAATGTACGAGCGCGAAGCGGCGGAACACTTCTGTCCCTGGTATTCAAACGCACCTCGTATGATCGCGGTGCCGAGCTCTTCGATGTCGGCACTCTTATGAGCGAATATGAAATCTTTTCCGCCCGTCTCGCCAACGATCCTTGGATAAGACTTGTAATTCGCGATATTGGTACCCACAGTCTTCCACATATCCTGGAACACGGAGGTACTTCCGGTGAAGTGGATTCCGGCAAGATACGGCGACGTCATCGCCGGACGGCCTACCGCTCCACCCGGACCGGGGACGAAGTTTATGACGCCGGGCGGGACTCCGGCTTCCTGGAGAAGCTTCATTATATAATAAGCCGAATAGACTGCGCTTGACGCAGGCTTGTCGAGCACCACGTTTCCGACCATCGCGGGCGCTGTCGGGAGATTGCCTGCGATGGAGGTGAAGTTGAACGGCGACACCGCGAACACAAATCCTTCGAGCGGGCGGTACTCCATCTTGTTGCGCATGTCCATCGGCGAATGAGGCGGCTGCTGCTCGTAGAGCTGCATCGCGTAGTATGCGTTGAAGCGAAAAAAGTCCGTCAATTCCGCTGCGGAATCGATTTCAGCCTGGAACGCGTTCTTGCTCTGTCCGAGCATGGTCGCGGCGTTCAGCGTATCGCGCCACGGTCCGGAGAGAAGCGCCCCCGCTTTCATGAAGATCGACAACCGTTCTTCCCAGTCGAGGGCTGCCCATGCTGTCCGAGCCGCAAGCGCAGCCTTAATCGCCATCTCGACTTCTTTTTCGCCGGCCTGGTGGAATGTCGCGATTACCGTCTTGTGGTCGTGCGGAAGAACGCACTTGCCCACTTTGCCCGTCTTGATTTCCTCTCCGCCGATAATCAGCGGGATCTCGATCTGTTTGCTCTGCATCTCTTCCAGTTTTGTTTTCAGAGATGCTCGCTCCGGCGAACCCGGCAGATAATTTTTTACCGGCTCGTTCGGCGGAAGCGGTATTTCAAATTTCGCGTTTGACATAGTGGTTCCTTTCTTCGTTTATTCGTCAACAGAAAGAGACGTATGTTTTACTATTCTCTTTCCGGTTATCCTCAATCGAGCAATCCCGCATTCCGAAGGATCACCTCCAGATTTTCACGCTCGTTCTCGCCGAGCGGTGCGAGCGGGCTTCGCGGCTCACCGCCGAAATAACCGAGCATGTCCATAGCTGCTTTCAATCCTGGCACACCGTACTTCGAGGTCACGGCCTTGTTGACGGGGATCAGCTTCGTCTGCAAAGCCGATGCGTCCGCATGCTTCCCTGCATCATGAAGCCGCTGCAGCTCTACACACTCGTCGGGCGCAATGTTCGCGAGAGCGACTATGCCCCCCGTCGCGCCGGCTGCGAGACCCGGGTATAACACCGAAGCTGTACCAACAAGTACTGAGAAATCTTTCGGAACGACACTGACTATATCGGCGGTGTGTGCAGCGTTCTCCGTACTGTTCTTCAACCCGGCGATGTTCCCATGCCGCGCCAGCTCGGCAACCGTTTCGCCTTCAATATTCACACCGGTAAACTTCGGAACGTTATATATGATCAACGGAACTTTGATCGAGTCGGCGACCTGCGTGAAGTACCTGACAAACGCCGCGCCGTTCATCTGACTTTTGTAGTAAGATGGGGTCAGCACAAGCACGTAATCGGCTCCCCTCGCTGCAGCATCATTCGACAGGGCAATCGTCTCCTTAATCGAATCCGATCCGGTCCCTGCAATCAATAACCGGCCGGAGGTCAGGTTGTTCTTTACGGCTTCGACAAGAGCAAGTTTCTCTTCCCTCGTCAGGAAAGTGCTTTCTCCGTTCGATCCCATGACAACATATCCTGACAGGCTGGTGCAGTTCCATCTTGCGATGTTGCCGGACAGCTTGTCGAATGCGATCTCACCCCTCTCGAATGGTGTCGCAATAGGTGGAAAGATGCCGCTAATCATTTCTCCTCATCGATACGATTTCACAAAAGTGAAACGGAGTGTCCGTCTTCAGCAACGAAATCTAAGAGTTAGACCGGACTTTTTCGAGGCAGCCGGGCACATCTGCATCACTTCAGCAAGAATCAGGTTTGCCGTTGAAAATTTTTCCGCTAATTTTCTCGTGCAATATGGAGGAGCAATGACAGACTACGAGCGAATAGCGAAGGCAATCGTCTACATAAACGAACATTTTAAAGAGCAGCCGAACCTGAAACGCCTGGCGGATGAAGCTCACCTGAGCGAATTCCACTTCCAGCGTCTTTTCAAGAAGTGGGCCGGCGTGAGTCCGAAGAAGTTTCTCGAGTACATCAGCATAGAACATGCAAAGGCGCTGTTGAAACAAGATGCATCCGTCGCCGAAGCGACATACGAAACCGGATTATCCGGAACGAGTCGTCTCCATGATCTCTTCATCAACATAGAAAGAATGACGCCGGGTGAATTCAGGAACAAGGGCGAAAGCCTGACGATAAATTACGCATTCTACCAATCTCCATTCGGGAAGATCATAGTAGCATCTACATCAAAGGGGGTTTGTTATATCGCGTTCGCAAACAATGAGCGTCCTTCCCTCAGATCACTGCGCGAGCGGTACAGGAATGCTGCGATAGTTGAAAAGGAAGATCCCGCACACCGACAAGTCCTTCGGGTCTTCCAGGATGATTGGACCGATATTCCCAAAATCAAACTTCACATCAAAGCAACACCATTCCAGCTGAAAGTCTGGGAAGCGCTGCTCAAAGTTCCGTTCGGCCATCTGAGTACGTACGCCAGGGTCGCGGAGAGTATCGGTTATCCAACTGCGTCGAGAGCTGTGGGAACTGCAATCGGTGATAACCCGGTGGCATACCTGATACCGTGCCACCGGATAATCAAATCGACCGGTGTACTCGGCGGTTATCACTGGGGAGATGCGCGGAAGGCAGCGATCGTCGGATGGGAAGCCGCAAAGTCTGAATCGAACTTCAGCCGTGGCCGCACCTGAGGGGCGTTCGCAAGTGGAGTATCGCAGACGGTTCAAGATTATCTGATAAAAAGTCAACTGGCGATTGAAGAAAAGGAGAGATGTGATGCGAATAGATTTCCGTTTCGAGGCTTTGCGGAGAGAACAATTCGAGGGCCTATTCAAGCTAAGCGACGAGGACCTGGCCGTACATCATGCAAAGTGGGTTGAAGTAGACGCTGAGCCGGGATACCCCTGCCGAGTATCCCTCGAGGATGCCAGGGTCGGGGAAAGGGTGTTGTTA
>CAZRXH010000021.1:0-13224 GCA_964603995.1 uncultured Bacteroidota bacterium
GTAACAGAGAAATTAAGTTGCCTCCGCTGGAATGAGACCGTTGTCTTCCAATAACAAAAAGGTGCGTATATAATGAGAATGAAACATCATGCCCTGGTATTCGTGGTCATTCTTTCCATGCTGTCTGTAAATGCCTTTTCGCAGACACAGTCAGTTTATGATCCGCACAAGGTGTTCGACCCGAACTTCGATTCGAACGGCGGGAACATGTACCGCGGTGCGAACGGTGCCCCCGGACCCGAGTACTGGCAGAACCGCGCCGACTATAAGATATCTGCAACGCTGGATACAACAAACAAGATGATCAGAGGGGAGGTCGAGATCAATTACACGAACAACAGTCCTCATGAGCTTCCGTACTTGTGGCTCCAGCTCGAGCAGAATCAGCTCAGCGAAGGTTCTCGCGGAGTTCTCAATTCGGGAAATGCTCCAAGGCAATTTTATGGCGGCGACAGCATAATCTCCGTAAAGCTTGAGCAAAATGGAGAGACGCATGCCGCCGATTACATCGTCAACGACACACGGATGCAGATTCGTCTTCAGCATCCGATACCTGCGAAAGGCGGCAAGCTCAGGATCTCGATTGAATATTCGTTCGTCGTCCCGCCCGCCGGATATGGCCGAACAGGCTGGATGTATACAAAGAACGGGATTATATATGATATCGCCCAGTGGTATCCACGCATGGAGGTGTTCGATGACCTCAGCGGATGGAACAGCCTGCCGTTCCTTGGCGCGGGAGAATTCTATTGTGAATACGGCGACTTCGATTACAGCGTGACAGTCCCTTCGGATCAGATCGTCGTCGGGTCGGGCGAGCTGCTTAACGCCAGGAGCGTTCTGACGGGGAAAGAGATCGCGAGGATCGCCGAAGCGAGGAAGAGTGACAAGAGAGTGTTCATTATTTCGCCGGACGAGGTAGCGAAGCCGGAGACGCGCCCCACAGAAAAAGGCATGCTCACCTGGCATTTCAGGATGGATCACGCTCGAGACGCGGTCTGGGCTTGCTCGCGTGCGTTCATATGGGACGCAGCCAGGATAAATCTTCCGAGTGGGAAAAAATCTCTCGCGGAGTCCGTCTATCCAATCGAAAGCGCTGCGGATTCTTCGTGGGGGCGCTCCACCGAATACGTGAAGGCGAGCATCGAGATCTTCTCGAAGGACTGGTACGAATATCCGTATCCGGCTGCGATCAACGTCGCAGGACCCGTCGGAGGAATGGAATACCCGGGGATAGTCTTCTGCTGGTGGAAGATGTACAACAAGGTTCTTTGGTTCGTCACCGCGCATGAGCTGGGACATAACTGGTTTCCGATGATCGTCGGCTCGAACGAGCGCGCGAACGCGTGGATGGACGAGGGATTTAACACGTTTATTGACATCTACGCATCAGACAAGTTCAACCACGGCGAATATGCTCCGAAGCGCGACGGGGAATTTGATCCACAGGGGAAGAATCCTGCTCGCGACATCGTACCGTATCTCCTGAACCCGGAGTCTCAGCCGATAATGTCCTACGCTGACGCGATACCGGGAAAGTACGTCCACACATTGGAGTACTACAAGACGGCGCTCGGTCTTTATATGCTTCGCGAATACGTGCTTGGTCATGACAGGTTCGATTATGCGTTCCGCACCTATATACGGCGATGGGCATTCAAGCATCCCTCTCCCGAAGACTTCTTCAGGACAATGAACGACGCCGCGGGTGAGAACCTGAACTGGTTCTGGAAGGAGTGGTTCGTCAAGAACTACAAGCTGGACCAGGCGGTCGACAGTGTGAAGTATGTCGATGACGATCCGTCAAAAGGATCCCTTATTACGATCGAAAACAAGGATCAGATGGTTATGCCGGTGACGCTTGAGGTAAAAGAGTCGAACGGCAAATCAGCGAAGGTCGATTTGCCTGTTGAGATCTGGGAACGGGGCGGAGTGTTCACGCTTCATTACAATTCCACGAGCAGGATCGACTCGGTGATTATCGATCCCGACAAAGTCTTGCCGGACGTGGAGCCGGAGAATAATGTCTGGGTGGGAGTGAGCGGGAAGTAAAACGGCAGTAACCGCGACTCATTTTGAGTAAGCGGCCGACCTGACAGGTCCTGGCAACCTGTCAGGTCCGGTGCCGCCTCTTCAGGAATTACTCAGAAGCGAGTGGCAGTTGAAATACTGCTTTCCTATTTGAAGTCTGCATTGCACACGCTGTCGATTATGTCATAATTAAATGTATAATTCGTTGAATCGACCGTGTGCTCCTGCGTATAAAGGGTGTTCTTGTAATACATGGCGAAAGTATATGTATCACCCATTTTTATTCCATGCAATGTAATTTGCCCCTTAGTCAATGTACCCACGTTCACCGTTTCACCGGTGCATGATCTGATAACATAAATGCTGTACCCGTCCGGTTTGACCTGCAGGGGAGGGTCAAGATGAGGGCAAAACGCAGTAACATCTACGTTGACGTCTGTGTATCCTGACTGGCTTACATTCAGGTTGATTGTGTTTGTTGCGCACAGATCCGGAATGGTTACGCTCCCTACTAACGCCGCGGGGCATTCGAGTTCGCTATAAGTCTCTATAGTAACCGGGACCCCTTTGGGAACCGTCAAAAGACCTAATGGATAGCTGGATTGATCTCCGGTTACCCTTTGTGTCAAAATAGTGGAGCCGTCGATTTCAGCTTTCAGTAATAAGTCTGAGTAGCCGCCATTGATATTCAACGTGAAGTTGTTCGTGCAAGTCTGTGCACCGGACAATATCCACCCGGTCAGCCAATCTGACAGATGTGAAGCCTGAAAAGTAACGGTGAAGCCCCCGTTCGCATCAGGTCCCGCAGCGGTTCCGTTGGTTTCAAATTTCCAGGTCTGGGAATTCTCGTCGTAACTGTATACTGGAATGGTGTCGCCGTTCGTTATCTGTGCGTTTGTATTGGGATTAACGGTACTCCCGGGCACAGTGAAAGACAATGTGATTGGCGGAGAAAACGTCTTCGCCAACTGTCCGCTCTGGTTGGTTATTGTAAATGAGGCAAATGAAGCGGCCTGTATGTATCCTTGTCCGGTTGATCCATCTTGATTAGTGGCAGTGACACTCAAGCCGGTGGGCAGGGCACCGTTCGCTGATTGGTTGTTTGAGAAATATGTTACGTTAGCCGTTAGAGTGCCTGTAAGCGGATTTCCGTTTGCGTCCCTAATTGTTGTTCCCGATGCTACCGTAATTCCTGCAGAGCCTCCCGCGGGGGATCCTGAACTCGTTTGGACTGTGGTCGTTGTGTTAGTTTGTCCGCTTGAATTGGTTTGAATCGGTGTCGGAGGAGCGGTGCTCGCTCCTTGAGGAGGCGCCGACGTTTTTACCATGGCTATCGTAATTGAATGACTTCCTGTAGAAGAGATTGTCACAGGATAGCTCGTTGTCTGATAACCAGCGGAGCTTGCCACCAAAGTCACTTTGACAGGACCTTGAGAAGTCGGCATGACACTGCTGGATACACCGAACTCGAGTCCGCCGGATTGTGTGGATGCAGAAGTAATCGGTTCATCGAGTGTGGTGACAATCTCATTTGCACTCGGTCCCGTAAAGCTCAGGTTTACCTTTATCTGTTGTGAAGACGATCCTATCGACTGGCCTGTCGCTGCATCGACGAAATTTACGGATGCCGTCGTAGATAACGATAGTGTGTTGAACACCAGCGCGATGTTATTTATGGGGTTGGTAATGTTGCAGCTCGTATAGACGGTGACGAACATGGCAGCGAGAACCGCTCCCACGATTAGTTTGTGCTTTCGTAACAAGTTGGCGATCATTTTACTCCTCATCCTCCATTAGAATTTGTATGAAATGCCTAACGACAGAACCGGATAGAACTGGAACCACTTCAGGTTGTCCTGGAGCTGCGGTCCCTGGGAATCCATAGGTGTAAGAAGTTTAGTGCCGGTCATCGTTGCTTGCGGGCTACCTTGATAGAATGCCCCCAAGTCAAACGTAAATCCCAGGCCTGGGGAGCCTGAAGTCGGATTCCCGAACCCGATTCCAAGGTACGGAGCTACTTTCTGGAAGGTAATGTCTGCCGTCACATTGCCGAGTTTGTCCGGAGTGTATTGGATATTCCCGGTCGTCTTGGTCACCGTCGGCGTGATTACCGCGCTCACTTTGTTCAGGTTCACGACAAGACCACCCGTAAACCTGAAACTGCTTTCGAAGGGAAACCAATCTGCCAGAGCGGAGACATTTGAGAGTTTCAGATCGCCGTCGACACGATAGTCACTGGTATGTTCCACATTGTTGGCATTGAAAGAAAATATGCCCGCTCCCAACGATACATTGAATCCTGATGACAGGGACCTGTACACCTGAAGGCTGACGCCTTGCGTGCCCGCCTTCAGCGAAGCGGCATACCCTTGAGCTTCTGTCTCATGAGGAAGCAGAAGAGATGCCATAGTGAGGAGTGAAAATAGTAGCAGTGTTTTCATGAGTAGTCTACCTCCATGCTTAAATGGTGCCTTTTCGCTTGTTTATAATGTAAATATGTCGCCGTGGTTCTATCATTACAATCGCACGAGCATGATATTTCAAAGGGATACTTTCGCAGCCAGCCTTCAGCAGTCGGCTTTTGTCAGATAGCCCTCTGACTTGTTGCTTTCCGGTCGCCGGGCGACGGAGCCGGTGCCTGCGGATGCTCAACTCTAACCTCTTTTCCAACGGTGAGAGTTAGCTTCCCGACCCTCGCCTTGAGCATTCACAGCCTCTTTGCTGCGCATCCGACCGTTAATTTGTCGCTCCGGACCGTCTCTGTAAACACTTCCAACAGTTGACTTGGCGCACCAGACCGTCGTGTCCGATCCCTGCGAGCTATCCAAATTAACATGGCCTTCGGAAGATAAGTTCCACCTTTCTGAGAGTCACCAATTCGCTGTGATGTCGATCTCTTTTGATCATCCAACACGCATCGGGTGAAATGACCGTTCTCCCCATAACCTTGATTAAGGGAGCTTGTCTGGCTATATTTTTTTGGCAATTCTAAGAGGAAAAATGGCATTATCAGCGATAGGAAAGATTTTCGGCTCAAAACACGAAAGGGACGCAAAAAAGCTCGTTCCCTACGCCGAAGAAATCAATGAAGAATTTGAGAAATTACATGACCTTTCAGATGAAGAGCTCAAACAGAAGACTGAGGCATTTCGCGGCCGGATCAAAGAGGAAACAGCTGAAATTGAGAAAGAAATAGCAGACCTCAAGGAACAGCTTAAGGGAGATGTCGAGGGGGACGAAAGAAAGAACGTCTACAAAGGTGTCGACGAGCTTGAGGGCGAAAGGGACGACATAATCGCTGACATCCTGGACGAAATTCTTCCGGAAGCGTTTGCCGTCGTGAAAGAAGCCTGCCGCAGGTTGCTGGGCACGACCTGGGAAGTAACAGGACACAAGATAGTATGGGACATGGTCCCGTTCGATGTTCAGCTTATGGGTGCGGTTGTTCTTCACCAGGGAAAGATTGCAGAGATGGCGACCGGTGAAGGAAAGACCCTTGTCGCAGTCATGCCGCTTTACCTCAATGCCCTTCCCGGAAGAGGAGCACACCTTGTCACCGTTAACGACTATCTCGCGAAACGCGACAGCGAGTGGATGGGCAAGGTCTTCGAATTTCTCGGCCTCACAGTTGGCTGCATACAATCGGATATGGATACTTCGCAGCGCCGCAAGATGTACGAATGTGACATCACCTACGGGACGAACAATGAGTTTGGCTTTGACTATCTTCGCGACAACATGGGAGTTGAGGCAGAGGATATCGTCCAGCGGGAACATTACTATGCGATAGTCGACGAGGTGGATTCCGTGCTGATCGACGAGGCAAGGACCCCTTTGATTATCAGCGGACCGGTCGGATCGACAGAGCACACATTTGACGATATGAAGCCGCGCATAGAAAGACTCGTAAACGAACAGGTACGGCTCGTCAACAAGTATGCTACTGATATAGAGAGAATGCTCGCCGAGGGAAAAGAGAAAGAAGCCGGCGTGTTGCTTCTCAGAAGTTATAGAGGATTCCCGAAGAACAACAGGCTGACCAAACTCCTGAACGAACCGTCGAACAAGAGGCTGATGCAGGCGACGGAGCTTGAGTACCTGAAGGATCAGGGTCAGAGGATGCATGAAATCGACGACGAACTTTACTATGCTGTCGACGAAAAAACTCATGTGATTGACCTGACGGAAAAGGGACGGGAGAATCTTACTTCTTCACAGACCGACAAGGATATGTTTGTTCTTCCGGACATCGGGACGGAGGTTGCTGCAATTGAGGGTGACAAAGTCCTGACTCCGGCGCAGGTTCAGCGGAAGAAAGAGGAGCTTTACTCGCTCTATGCCGAAAGAAGTGATCGCATACACACAGTCAACCAGCTATTGCGGGCATATACGCTCTACGAGAAGGATGTGGAATACGTCGTGCAAGATGGGAAAGTTCTCATCGTTGACGAGTTCACAGGAAGGATCTTGCAGGGACGGCGCTATTCTGAAGGACTGCACCAGGCGATAGAGGCCAAGGAGAGCGTTAAAGTCGAGCGGGATACTCAGACTCTCGCCACCATAACGCTCCAGAATTATTTCAGATTGTACAAGAAGCTTGCCGGCATGACCGGGACAGCTGAGACAGAGGCCGCCGAGTTCTTCGACATTTACAAGCTGGATGTGGTTGTTGTTCCAACGAACAAGCCTCTTGCACGCAAGGACCACAACGATTTTATATACAGGACGAGGCGCGAGAAATACAACGCGGTTATCGGCGAGATCGAGGAGATGCGGAAGCAGTCGAGGCCGGTTCTCGTCGGTACCACGAGCGTCGAGGTGAGCGAAACGATCAGCAGGATGCTGAAGCGCCGAGGGGTAGGACACGAGGTCCTGAACGCGAAGCAGCACCAACGCGAGGCGGAGATCGTGTCCCGCGCCGGAATGCCGGGGGCGATTACGATCGCCACCAACATGGCGGGACGTGGAACAGACATCAAGCTCGGTCCGGGAGTCGTCGAGAAAGGCGGTCTGCACATAATTGGCACAGAGAGGCACGAGGCCAGGCGGATCGACAGGCAGCTGAGAGGACGCGCTGGCCGTCAGGGCGATCCCGGTTCGTCGCGGTTCTATCTTTCTCTCGAAGACGACCTGATGCGCCTGTTCGGCAGCGATCGCATTGCACGGGTGATGGACAGGTTCGGGATGAAGGAAGGCGATGTCATCGAGCATCCCATGATAACCAGAAGCGTCGAGCGTGCCCAGAAGAAAGTTGAAGAGAACAACTATGCCATAAGAAAGAGGCTGCTCGAATATGATAACGTGATGAACCAGCAGCGTGAGGTTGTCTACGACCGCAGAAGGCATGCGCTCGTGGGTGATCGTCTGAAGGACGATATCTTCGGAATGACGCGCGAGCTTATCGGCGATATCGTGGAGAATTACTATGACAGCGCGGATATCGCCGGCCTGACCGACGAGATCAGGAGGACGTTCCTGGTTGATGTAAGCTTCACACCAGACGAGTTCAGGAGACTTGGCAAAGACGGAGTCGAAGATCGGACGTCCAAAGCAGCGGTGGATTTTTACAATAACAAGGAAAAAGAGTTAGGAACCGAGATCATGAGCAGGCTGGAGCGGATGGCGACGCTCCAGGTAATAGACGAGAAGTGGAAAGAACACCTGCGTGAAATGGACGACCTGAAAGAGGGGATCAACCTCAGGGCTTACGGCCAGAAGGACCCGGTCGTCGAATATAAGCGTGAGGCCTTCGACATGTTTGTCGTCATGCTCAAGAATATCAGTCGCGAGGTTCTACAGATCGTCTACAGAGCTTTCCCGGCTGTTCCCGAAGAGTTACCGCAGCGCAGAGCCGCCAGGATGCCGAGAAGAGAACAGATGCGGCTGCAGCATGAATCGGCGGTAGGTCTGGGGATGCAGGAAAACAGGGGACCGGCGGCTCAAGGGGCCGAAGGACAAATCAAGCGCCAGCCTGTAAGGGTTGCGGAGAAAGTCGGGCGAAACGATCCCTGTCCGTGTGGAAGCGGGAAGAAGTATAAGAACTGCCATGGAAAGTGATTAGGAACGACCGGGAAGCACTTGCTCGTTTCCTGTTTTTGGTTATAATCCTGTCCGCAGGGTGTGGGGGACAGGTTCTTGCGGCGGATGGAGGGTATACGAAAGTTCAAACCGTGTCCCCCACACGGCGCGTAGTTACGGTTATGGTGAACAAGGAAAGCGTTCTTTCCATGGTGGGAAGTCCGCAGCACACCCCGTACGTAGCCTTTCCTTTTGTCTCGGGAGGATCTGTGAGTTACACGGTAAGCCGCAGTAATCCTGAGACAATGACTCTTTCACGACCTTTCGCCGTTTTGGTGGATAGCGCCGAAGGTGGCAATGGAATCGCACGTGCCGATTTGCAGAGCCTTGCGAATTCAAACGGAGTGCTTCTGAAACAAGTCGGCATCATGCGCGACCAGAGAGTTTATTCGCTAATCGTCGCTCCGTACCAGTACGATTCCACCGCAGGAAAGCTGACTTACTACAGGACCGTCAATGTCACACTAAACTCGACCGTGCCATTTGCCCAGGACTTCAGCAATATGTCGGGCATCCTTTCCCGCAATATTACAAACAGGGTACAGAGCACCGTGCCAGCACCCGCGGGAACATACATAAGGATTGTCGTTGACAAGGATGGCATATACCACATTACCGGGAACGAGCTCGACACAGCCGGCGTTAATCTGTCGGGCTTCACAACCCAGAACATGACGCTATGGAATCACGGAAAGCAGATACCGATTTACATTCACACGACAGGCGGAACCGTCTTTACCAGGGACAGCTATTTCGAGTTCTACGGAAGTGCCAACAGGGTAGACTATTCGGACAACAGGCCCGATCTTTACCTCGATCCATTTACCGATGACAACGTTTATTTTTTGACGACAGATTCGGCCGCGCCGGTACAACGTCTTGTGACGGAATCGGGTGCCCTGGGACGCGTCAGCAACGCCGTCGATCTCGCTAATTACTCCTTCACCGAGACCGTTCATTTAGAACAAGATCTTCAATTTGATCGTCTGGACGCCACCGATCTCAACGAGACTTATGACAGACAGGACCATTGGTTTTGGACAGAAGTATCGAGCCAGCAGATGGCGAGCGTGTCGTTCAATCTCGCTTATCCCGACACAACAAACATACAGCCGCTCACACTTACTGCAGCATTTCAGGGAATAACACATTTCAACGGAGGTTCGCCGGGCCTCCCGAACGTTCCGAACGAACACCAGGCCGAGCTCTTCATCAACCAGACTCACGTCCTGAGCAGCACGTGGGATGGTCAGATTACAAAGATTGTTAGCGTCGGAGCCTCGGCGAACATCCCGCAGGGAGTTCTCCACAACGGGGCGAACAACTTTGAAATTTACGACGCAAATTCCGGGAATATCGCCGTCACTACCCTCGCCTTCAATTGGGCCGAGCTCCACTATCAACGGCTCTACATAGCCGACAAAGATTATCTGAAATTTTCGGTGCCCGAAAATGCGCAGCCGGGGTACTACAACTTTCTCATCCAGCATTTTCAGAACTCGTCGATATCCGTTTACAGATTGAACGACTCGAAGATTTCCGATGTCATAATTAAATATCTGAATAGCCAGGGGACCGGTCAGGGATATGCCGCCCTTTTTCAGGTTTATGTTCAATCGCCGAAGGACCAGTTCGTGGCGGTCAGCGATTCCGGAAAACTGAGTCCCGTCAAGATTGAACAAGTCCCAGGCGTCGGCCTCTCTTCTCATGATTATTCTGCTGATTATATCATAATAGCCAGCCGGCAGCTGGATGATGTGGCCGGCAAGCAAGTTGATGCATCGAATCCGGTATCCCAGCTGGCTTCCTGGTACAATTCGCACGGGACTAAGACTCTCGTCGTAAATGCTGTGCAAGTTTATGACGCATTTGACTATGGAATCAAGAGTCCGTATGCGATAAGGGATTTCATCTCTTATGCTTACCACCACTGGTCGATTGCTCCGAAGTATGTCCTGCTCGTTGGATCCGGCACGTGGAATACGAAGAACGGCAATACGTCTTCAGATCTGATTCCTGCTATGATGGTTCAGACATATCAATTCGGAGCGACTGCGTGCGACAATTTCTATGCGTGCGTGGACGGTGATGATCCCATACCGGATGTCGCGGTCGGGAGGATTCCGGCCTCAAACGCAACTCAGTTGAAAGCTGCAGTCGACAAGATACTGGCTTACTATTCCGGCAAGAGCTTCGGCTGGCAGAATACGGCTCTGCTTATTGCGGGCGAGGAAGATGAGTTCCACATCCAGGCAGACTCTGTCGCGAACTCCATGCTTCCGCCGAGATACTTCATCAAACGGCTCTACACGAGCATCCAGAATCCCGCTGTTGACACGAAGTACTACGGTGTAACGCAGGATTTGCTCAACGATATCAATCAGGGAGCCGTGCTCGTAAATTACATGGGACACGGCGGCGGTGCGATCTGGGCGGACAACGGTATACTGACCAATGACGAAGTCGCGAACCTGTCGAACAACGGGAAATACCCTTTCGTGACGAGCATGACTTGCTTCGCGGGAGCATTTGACGGCCAGATCGGCATACCGCTTTGCTCCACTCTTCTCTTTGCCGAGAACAAGGGAGCGGTCAGCGCGTTGGCATCTGCTGGACTGGGTTGGTTGTATAACGATTTCTTCATGGACAGCGAACTGCTCCCGATTCTTTTCGACTCGGCTTACTCGACATCGAGCGTCGGCTCCGATATCATTTTGGCAAAGGCGCGGTATTTCGCCGCCTATTCGCCCTTCTGGCCGCAGGCAGAGACGATGCTGAATCAGTATAACATTATTGGCGACCCCGCATTGATGCTTCAGTTGCCGCAGAATAATGTGACGGTTAGATTGAGTTCATATACTGCCGTGCCTGGACAAAATGTCTCCGGCACGATCTCAAACGGTCCTTCCGGCGGCAAGGCAGCTGTTCAACTGACTGACGATGGAGGTTATGTCGTGGGGCAGGCCAACGTCACTCTCGGAAGCAGCGGGTCCGCGACATTTGATGTGCCTTACAGTGGAGGGCTCTCAGGACTCTCACACGCAAAAGTGTATGCGTATAACAGCACGCTGCAGAGTTCCGGAAGCGTCGATGTGTCGACCGCAAACTCGTTTGTCCAGGTCAGTAGCTTTGCGATGAATTCCAACGGGAACGCATTTCAAATCAGGATCCAGGGACTGGCGAGCTCGAACACAAGCTCCGTTACTTCGGTCTCATTTGCGGGGAATGTGTACGCACCGGGAAGCGGTGCCGGTAGCCAGCCGATCATGTCGCTAAACATCCCCCTTTCCAATTCGGGCCCGAACGAATATTCTTCTCAGTTTACGATCAGCGCCGACACACTGAAGCCCGGTGAGAATATAATAGGAGAAATGCAGGCGCAGCTCTCCGACGGCAGCTCGAGTTCAAGCCAACCAGTCACCTATGTTGTCCCAGGCGCCGCAGAACTCTCGGCATATCCTCGCACCGGCATCGCTAATGTTAACCCATCCATAAAAGTCGTAGCCGATAGTCTGATACGGTTGGAGGCTCTCGTATATGACTGGAATTCAGTTTCGGCAAAGAACGTGCGTGTCGATTTCTACGATGGCCTCCGCGGGACGGGGACGTTCCTCGGCAGCACCAGGATAAGCTTCGATACAGCATCTCAGAAGATGGCTGAAGTCCCCGCGAATCTGTCACCCGGCAATCATATTCTCTACATGTACGTCGTGTTCGACAGCCTGACGGATGGTTTTGACCTCAACCCCGCGAACGACTACGCCTACAACAATATCAATGTAGATCTCGTTTCGGCAACCCAGGCTGGGATAGTGCAATTCGATTCCGCTGCCACACTTTCAGGGGCATTTCCGGGAGAAATCTTCAAGGTCGACACTGCATCTCCTCCACATTATCCGCAGCCACAGTTGTCTGTAACTCACGACAAGAGGGGCTCACCGCATTTTTACGAATTTGCCCCGGTGACAAATTCTCAATCGGGAGAATATGTCGTTTCACTGGGAATCCTCAATCCGGATTCTGTGACGACTGCGAATCTGGCTGCGCTCCATTTGTACCTGTACGATTCCCGCACGAGGACGCTGAATCTTGCCGGCGGCAGTTACGGCGGCGGTGCCGTCTCCGGGAACGTTAGCAGTCTTGGAATCTTTACCACCGCATACTCCTCAGACCATACTCCTCCGCAAATTACAATCTCTGCAGGTGACCAGTTTTTCTCGAACGGAGATTTTGTTCCGCCCAACCCGCGTTTCTCTATCCTGATGCACGACGAAGATGGCGTGGATCTGCAGAAGGGAAGGATTGTCGTCGAAGTGGACGGCCAGCCGGTTGATCCTTCATTGATAACTGTACCTGACACAGTTTCGAATCCCACTTCAGTCACCGCAACTGTACAGCTTCCTCTGAAGGACGGTTCGCACACTATTCAAATCACAGCACAGGATGCAACCGGGAATGGTTCCTCTCCTGTAACGGCGAGTTT
This sequence comes from uncultured Bacteroidota bacterium, assembly GCA_964603995.1. Taxonomy (GTDB): domain Bacteria; phylum Bacteroidota; class Ignavibacteria; order Kryptoniales; family JAKASW01; genus JAKASW01. Next base: position 12,593 of record CAZRXH010000021.1, read on the forward strand.
CGTGGTTCGGTCGGACTTCAGCCTTCGCGTGTACGGAGCCTACCCGGATCCGTTTGTCAGTCAGACGTTCATCGCCTTCGAAGTGACATCAGGGAACCCGATCGACGCTGTGGAGGTCAAGATATATTCGGTTAGCGGAAGACTCGTCAGGACGATCCGATACCCAAGCAACAACCCAATGGAGACTCTCGGTCTCCTGCAAGGAGGGACTGGCTCCCCAACTGCGGTCGGCTATCACGAAGCATGGTGGGACGGGACGGATAATTTTGGAAACCAGGTGGCCAACGGCGTTTACTTCTACAAAGTGAGTGTCAGCAGCGGGGGAAAGACACTGGTTGACATCGGGAAGATGGCAAGGCTGAGATGAAAGGAGTCGTAATCGGCATTCTCCTCATCAGCTCGGCGGCGTTGGCACAGACGACCAAGTATGTCGGCAGCTTCCTGGAGATTCCCGTCGGGGCGAAGGGACTTGGGATGGGAAACGCGTTCGTCTCACTGGCTGATGACGGCACGGCGTTTCATTATAATCCCGCGGGGACGGCCCTGGTCGACACCAAGATACTCTCGATGATGTACTCTTCACAGTACGGCTCAATCTTCACGCCTCTCTCCAATTTCTTTTTTCTGGGCTA
>CAZRXH010000021.1:13324-34960 GCA_964603995.1 uncultured Bacteroidota bacterium
CTTCACAGTACGGCTCAATCTTCACGCCTCTCTCCAATTTCTTTTTTCTGGGCTATGCACAGAAGCTCCAGGACCTGAACTTGTCTGTGGACTGGGTCCGGCTCAGCGTCGACAATATTCCTGGCGAGCCTGACCTGACAATATATAACTCCCCCACCCAGAGAGAACTGCTTGTGAAGACGGGCACGGGTAACGGCTACTTCAGCAGCGCCGACGATGCAATTTACCTGAACATATCAAAAATGTACGACTTCGATATTAATTTGAGTTGGTTGTTCCCCAAAGTCCCGGTCCAATTGCCTGTCGGCATCAACTTCAAGATAATCCACCGTGCGCTGGACGGGCGAGCGGCGTCAGGTGTCGGAATTGACGGCGGGTTCATGATCAGGTTCCCACTTGGGTCATTCTCGCGAAATGGGGAAACCGGCACATTTTCATTCGGGATGAATGTCCGCGATGTCACGAACACTCGGATTGCCTGGGATACACAGACGACCGAGACAATCCCGCGCAGCACGCTGTGGGGGTTCTCATACGATGCGCCGGTCAAACTGCTGGATGGCGATCTTGTTGTGGCCTTTAACCGTGACGCGCAGTACGGCGATTTTATGTTCGGCGGAGAATACATCTATCGAAATCTCCTTTCCGTCAGGTTCGGCTCGGATGCTTCCAGTCTGACAGCGGGGATAGGTATCGGCTTGGGCTTCGTGCGAGTCGATTACGCGTTCCTGGCACAGGATTTGGGAAATGTCAACAGAGTCTCCGCTTCATTTTATCTTGATAGGATTCTCAAGTGATGTCATGAGGGAGATTTCATTTGACATAAGGTCCTACCCTCTTTTCCTCCCATTCAACGGACAAATACTGAAAGTTCCTCCGCGGGGCTCCGAGTTGGTCGTCGGGGTCATCAACGGATGGGCACCGAAATCGAGTATGAATTAACGACATAACTTTTACGACTTAAGAGAAAGGGAATACATGGGAAAAACATCTTCTTCAGTTCTAATAGTCCTCGCATTTCTGTTTGCCTCAGGATCTGTGAACGCGCAGGGATTATTCAGCAACACAACTCCTCCAGCGGGTTCAAGCACTCCTTCGTACTACTATCTTGGTGGCAAAGAAGGATTGACGATTGGAGTGAACCTTTGGGGCTCCGTCCGAAATCCGGGAAGATACGAGGTACCGAGCTCTACGGACCTTGTTCAGCTCATATCCCTCGGAGGGGGACCACTCCAATCCGCCGAACTTGACGAAGTGAAGATAGTACGACAAATGTCCCTGCCCGATTCATCTTACAAAACCGAGGTAATCAAAGTCAATTTGAACGACTTCCTGAAGACGGGACAGAAGAGTCCACTTCTTCTGCCCGGTGACACGATCATCGTGCCCGGTTCGACGTTCAGCGCGGTCGAGCAGGTAGTCGCTTTTCTCCGCGACGTTACGCTGATCTTTACTGGCGTGGCGACGCTGATACTGGTGCTGCGCCAGCATTGAATTCATGGGCGGTGATTGGTAACTTAACATCTAAACATGGGTGTTATGTCTGTTAGCCGGAATGTAACCTTTTGTGCGGGACTCTTGTTGGGAATTATGTATTGAGAGAAGGACAATTTAGCTATGATCCATCGTGACGTGAAGGATGATTTTCCAATCTTTGCCCATTGGAGATCCAAGGGCAAGCCGCTCATCTATCTCGACAGCGCTGCGACCACGCAGAAACCCCAGTGTGTGATCGACGCACTCGATGAGTATTACTCCAACTTCAACGCGAACGTGCACCGCGGTGCATACGAGTTGAGCCAGATCTCGACGGACCTTTACGAAGAGTCGAGGTCGGCGGTCGCGCGCTTTATCAACGCCCCGCGCTCCGAATCGATTATCTTCACACGGAATACCACAGAATCGTTAAACCTGGTCGCCTACGCCTGGGGATTGAATAACCTGCGTAAGGGCGATGAGGTGATCCTGACCGAGATGGAGCACCATAGCAACCTTGTGCCATGGCACATCATTGCAAGACACACAGGCGCAGTGCTGAAGTTCGTCAGGCTCACATCCGATTTCAAGCTCGACCTCCAGTCGTTGAGGGAGAATCTGGGGCCGAGGACGAAAGCGGTCTCTGTCGTTCATGTCTCCAACGTGCTCGGCACCGTAAACCCGGTAAAGGAAGTGACGAGACTTGCTCATGAGGTGGGAGCGATTTCAATAGTCGACGGCGCGCAGTCGGTGCCCCACATGCCTGTGGATATCAGAGATATCGACTGCGACTTCTTTGCGTTCAGCGGACATAAGATGTGCGGCCCGACGGGAATCGGTGCTTTGTACGGGCGATACGAGATCCTCGAGAAAATGGAGCCGTTCCTGGGCGGCGGCGAGATGATAAACGAAGTCTACCCGACGACGTCGAACTATGCAAAGCCGCCGCAGAGATTCGAAGCAGGTACGCCGAATATTGCAGGCGCAGTCGGGTTGAAGGCTGCTATTGAGTACCTGGAGAAAATCGGTCTGAAAAATATCCATGAGCGTGAATCGGATCTTGGTGATTACGCCGTCCGCCGGCTTGCCGAGATCGACGGGATTCATATCTTCAGGCCGAAGATGGACGGTACCGGAGTCGTCTCTTTCACACTCGACGGCGTGCACCCGCACGACATATCGAGCATCCTGGATTCCGAAGGAGTCGCAATCCGTTCCGGTCACCATTGCGCGCAGGTTCTCATGAGAAAGCTTCAGGTCCAGGCAACGGCGCGCGCGAGCTTCTACCTCTACAACAACGAGGAAGACGCGGATGCGCTGGCGTCGGCTCTCGAAAAAGCAGTGGAAATATTTAAGCCGAGGAAAAAAGTAAATGTCGTTAAATGAACTCTTCACAGAGATAATCATCGATCATTACCAGCACCCGCATAACCACGGCGTCCTAAGCGGCGCGACGCTGAGCTCAAGAGGCTACAACGAATCTTGCGGTGACGACATTGAAGTCGCTTTGACCGTCAGGGATGGCATCATCACCGACGCGAAGTTCACCGGCGCGGGATGTTCCATCAGCCAGGCCTCTGCGTCGATCATGACCGACCTCGTGAAGGGAAAGTCGATAGAAGAGGCGAAAGAGTTGGCAGAAAAGTTCTACGCAATGGTCAAGGGTACGACGGAAGAGACCGGTGAAGAACTCGGCGACGCGATTGCGTTCCAGGGCGTATCGAAGTTTCCGGTCAGGGTAAAATGTGCCACGCTCAGCTGGCATACGCTGGAAGAGGCGTTCAAGGCTGGCGAACAAAAGTAGATCGAGGTAGAATCCGAAATCCCGGCAGCGGTATGTCCGGATTCTGAATGAATCGGCACACAGACAGCACGGATAAGAGCACGAGATAGTCACTGATCTCGCAGCTTGTTGTGATAAACCTTCCGCTTCCGAGGAGTAATATTCCGTTTCAGCAACCTTGACAAGGTTTGCTAAGACAGAGTAAATTGTGACACGATGATACCAGGGAAGTGTTGTGAATAGGTCGAGTAACGGATCGGAGATGGTTATGCATAAGCTCATTTTCTGGGATGTAGACACACAGTACGATTTCATGATGCCAGAAGGCAAGCTGTATGTGCCGGGTGCGGAAGGCATAGCGGATAATCTGAAGAAGCTTACAGGCTATGCCCGTGAAAACAAGGTTCAAATCTGCGGGTCGGTGGATTATCACCTTGTCAGCGATCCAGAGATTTCGGACAATCCGGATTTCCACGAGACTTTTCCGCCGCATTGTCTGCAAGGGACGCTGGGACAAGCAAAGATCGATGCTACCAGCCCGTTGAACCCGCTGTGGATCGATAACCTCAAGTATGATCCCGCCCGTCTGAAGGAAATGGTCGCCGGGCATCGCGGCGAAATCATATTCAGGAAGCAGAAGTTCGACGTGTTCTCGAACCCGAATGTCCCGGCCATCCTCGATATTCTAAAGCCGACGGACATCATGGTGTACGGCGTGGCACTGGACGTCTGCGACGCCCACGCCATCGAGGGCTTTCTGAGGCTTGCGCCATATAACATATACCTGGTCAAAGACGCGGCGAAGGCTATCTATGAAGAGAAGGGCCGGGAACTGCTAAGGGATTGGACGGAAAGAGGGGTCAACATAATCGATACCGCAGATGTCGAGAATGGTGTCCTCGCCAGGAAGATCGCAGCGGCGATCTGAATTTTCCCCGGATGATTCCGGAAATGCGGCATTAGTGTAAGTGATAAATAGAAGAAGAACGTAGGATGGCGCAGCCGCTATCAAGCGTCGGTGCACCATCAGAAGTAGTTTCCATCCTAATTGAAAGGAACCAAAATGGAATACCGAATTGAGAAAGACTCGCTGGGTGAACTCAAAGTCCCGGTAGATGCTTATTATGGTGTGCAGGTTCAACGTGCAGTTGAAAATTTTCCGATCAGCGGGTTGAAGCCACATCCGGATTGGGTGAAGGCGACAGTCTTGGTGAAGAGGGCCGCGGCCATTGTAAATAACAAGCTGAACCTTCTTGACAAGAAGAAAGCCGACGCGATCGTTAAGGCTTGCGATGAAGTCCTGGCTGGGAAACTAGCGGATCAGTTCGTCGTGGATGTCTTCCAGGCCGGAGCGGGAACATCTCATAACATGAACGCGAATGAGGTGCTGGCCAATCGCGCCATCGAGATTCTCGGCGGGAAGCGCGGCGATTACTCGGTGATAAGCCCCAACGACGATGTTAACATGGCACAGTCGACGAATGACCTCATTCCCACGGTTATCCGTGTCTCTTCGATTCTCCTCGTCGACAGGTTTCTACCCGTCCTTGAAGAGCTGGAGAAATCGTTCGGGAAGAAGGCGAAGGAATTCGACCGCATAATAAAGTCCGGAAGGACACATCTCCAGGATGCAACGCCCATCAGGCTCGGCCAGGAGTTTTCAGGCTACGCCGCCTGCGTGCAGGGACACATCGACCGGATAAAACATGTGCGCGAGGATCTTACCCACCTCGGCATCGGCGGGACTGCAGTCGGTACCGGTGTAAACGCCGATCCGAAGTACAGCGAGATGGTGCCGAAGGAGCTTGCTGCTCTGACCGGCATCGCCTTCAAGCAGGCAAAGAACTACTTCGAAGCGATGCAGAGCATGGCGGGTGCTGCGTCATTGAGTACAGCACTTCGCAACCTCGCCCTGGATATAACTCGAATCGCGAATGACCTGCGGCTGTTGAGCAGCGGGCCCAGAACCGGCTTTGCGGAAATCAAACTGCCAGCAGTCCAACCCGGCTCGTCTATCATGCCCGGAAAGGTTAATCCGAGCATCCTCGAAATGGTCAACATGGTTTCGTTCCAGGTTATCGGTCTTGACACGACGGTCGCATACGCCACGCAAGCGGGGCAACTCGAGCTGAATGTCATGATGCCGGTCATCGGATTCAATCTGACATTTGCACTGGAGATTTACAGAAATGCGCTGCATGTTCTTCGCGTGAAATGCATCGATGGCATCGAAGCCGACGAAGCGGTATGCAGGGATTTCGCCGAGAAGAGCGTCAGCATAGTAACCGCGCTGACCCCACATATCGGTTATCTGAAAGCGGCCGAGGTTGTGAAGGAAGCAGTGGCGCACAACAAAACCGTACGTGCGGTGCTTCTGGAGAAAAAGCTCGTGGACGAGAAACTCCTCAACGAGATTCTTGATCCGTACAAGCTTACGGAGGTCGGCAGACACTGACCAGGGGGAAGTCAGGCTGTCCCCAGACATGTTATGAGGCGCAGAATCCTGCAACATGAGAGAGTCCTCTTGTTCCAGAGTGGATAGGGCAGCCTGCAGTGGTGTCCAGATGCCGCAGCGTGCCTGTATGCCGAATCACTTCGGTGCGCAGGCACGTTTCGACTCGCAGGCAAGCTTCCTATCCCGCCATCTTGAACATAGGATTCGGTGGAATCCTGACCGCAAACCGGCGGTATTCCTATGGAAGCGAAATTCATGAGACTGTTCGGATCTGGGGGATGGCACAATAATTTCGCCAGTTCCGGGTCCAAATTTCCGCCAGGATAGTTCATCACTTCTGTTTAGCACAAAGTATCTTATACGCAATGATTGGCATGTGTGATCATGAGTATGGAGGTTGAAGTTATTGAGATGTTCTGCTGAAGGAGTCATATAGGCATAGAGCCTGGATCCCTCTGAAGACGTCTTCCGGATCGTGGATGATTGTTTGCCCCGTTCGGATTTCCATCTTTTTGTGATCTTGTTGCACTTCTTGTCTTGGCTGCTGTAGGGAAATAGGGAGACGGGGGCGTCTCGCAAGTATTTGCAGTTCTTATCATTCTCTTAGTATCCCCTCATAGGGTCCGGCCCACAGGTCTTCTGTCGTGGTATTCTGTCATCGGTAAGCTTCGCAAAGCCTGTTATAGGATCCTGGTCGAGTAGGATAATAACTCAGCAGGAGAAGTCACTTTCCGGGCATCGGCTCATGCTTCAATGTTTGCCTGTATCGATTGCTGGTGGCATGGGAAAATCCGAATCGGTATCGGGGAGCAAGCGATGGACAGATCTTCTTTTTCTGTCCTGCGTGGCCTGTCGCCTCAAAGCAACATCGTACCAGTTGCCCTTGGGAAGTTCGCAAGCGAGTCTGTTCCTGAAGGTAAGTAGTGACGATGTGACATCCAGTCCTGGCACGAGTAGTGGTTTTGGCCACGAACCTCGTTGGAAATGTAGCGGCTGCAATCATTGTCTCGGGAGAAGAACTGGATTCGACCAACAGCCTGTTTCAGCGGAATGAACGGACTATCAGTATTCCGGGCATGAATTTGTTGTCTTGTTAAGGCTGGACCTTCCTCTCGTATCCTCAAGTCGAGGCGAGAGGAGGGATACTTAATCACTGTCTTCCGATTGCATTGAGGGCCCTATCCCGAAAAAAAAGAAGTCCGCCATTGGCGGACTCTTAACTTGTGGGGCAGAAACGACAAGAAGATTACTTTTTTGTGGTTTCTTTTTTCTTCATCATGGCCTTCGATTTCATCGCATGCTTCTTCGGCGTGGCCTTCTTCATCGTAGTCTTCGACTTCATCACATGTTTCTTCATGCTACTCTTCATCGCGTGTTTTTTCACGCTGCTCTTCTTCTCACGAACCATGGTGGACTTTTTCGTCGTCTTTTTCTTTTCCATTTTCATGGTTTTCTTGTGAGCCACCATCTTCTTGCCGGTCTTCTTGGACATCTCGGTTTTCGTTTCCTTCTTCACCGGCTTCTTCGCTGCTTGCGCGTTTACTGAGCCGAAGGCGACGAACGACGCGAGAGCCAATATCAAGGCTAATTTCTTCATCATTTCTCCTTTCCTTTTTGGTTTTTGTTTCGATAAACATACTCCACGCCGGCTGTTGGAGGCAATGAAATGGAGATTAATAATTATTAATTATTTGAGGCCGCTATGGCTGGAAGGATGACGATGAACTTGCTTCCCGAGCCGACCCGGCTCTCAGCGAGGAGTCTGCCGCCATGTGCCTCGGCGACCCATTTCGAAATAGACAAACCAAGACCAAGCCCATCCGGAAGCCGGCTTCGGCTTTTGTCGACTCTGTAGAAGCGGTCGAAGATCTTTCTTAGATCTTTCGGAGGTATTCCTATGCCCGTATCTTCGACCGTGAAGCTCGCATCCCCGTTGGCTTTCTGAAGTGAGAGAGTTACAGTCCCTCCCTCAGGGGTGTATTTGATTGCATTGTCTACAAGGTTGAGCATGAGTTGCCGAAGTCTAACTGTATCTCCGAGCACGGTCGCCTCGTCGAGCCTCGAGATGGAAACGTTTATCTTCTTCTGTTCGGCAAGAATCTCAGCGTCTTCCTTTATTTCGCTCACGAGAGAGTCAAGTCTGGTTGGCTTCTTCTCAAGTTTCGCAGTCCCGCTATCAGCCTTGGCGAGAAGGATGAGTCCATCTATGATACCGGCCATTCTCAGGACTTCTTCGAGAAGACTTGCGAGTGTCTTCCTGTATGTCGCAGCAGTTACGCGTTCCCGGAGGGCAAGCTCTATTTCACCTCGCATTATCGTGAGCGGGGTTCGGAGCTCATGAGATGCATCCATCGAGAACTGCTGAACCTGCTCGAATGATCTTTCGAGTCTTCCTATCATGTCATTCAGGGTCTCTGTGAGTCTTCCTATCTCGTCTTCGGGATTGTTGACGTTGATCCGCTCGCGAAGGTTCGTTGCCGTGATCTTTCTCGCAGTCTGTGTGATTTCTTCCACCGGCCTGAGCGATTGTTTTGCAAGGAAATAGCCGCCCACAACTGAGATCACCAGGGCTATCGGGATCAATACCAGGAAAATAGAGAACAGGTTCTGGAGAACTTCGTTTATCTCTTCTACAGGATAGGCAACCCGAATCTTGTAGTATTTGGTGTTCATCGCAGCGAGGCGTATCCTCTGGTTGCCCAGAGTGGTTTTCGTGACGGTGACCTCATACGGCTTCAAACCAGCAGGAGAGGGGAGTGTGTCCTGACCGAGGTTGAATGATTTGTAGAAAACCCGCCCCCGCCTGTCGAGGACATAGACGAACTGCTTTTTTGAGTTGAGCAATGAATGTTCGTAGATCTTGTTCCAGATGGCGTAATCCTCCTCCGTTTCGCCCTGGATCTCCGTCTCGTCGCCTGTATCCGGATTTGAAGGGGATATCAGAATGTCGCTCCTGGGGTTCCGTGTCTTCCCGCGTTCCATGTCGAGCTTCCCCTCGAGGATTTCCCTCAGCCATTCAGTCTCGTTTCTGAGGGACAGATCGAGGTTCTGGGAGAGCATCGCTCCTGTGTAGAGGTAGGAGGCGATGCCGAATACGCTGAGAGCAATCAGCAGTACAACTGAATACCAGACTGTCAGCTTTAACCTGATCGATTTCAGCATCAGTCAATCTTCATTCTTCATCATGTACCCCGCGCCTCGGACGGTGTGTATGAGTTTGTTCTCCGACTCGGAATCGATCTTCCTCCGGAGCTTGTTCACATAGACCTCAACTATATTAGTCCCGGTGTCAAAGTTGTATTCCCAGATGTGTTCTGAAATTACCGTTCGCGTAAGGACGCGATTCACGTTGCGAACGAAATATTCAAGGAGGGCGTATTCACGGTTGGTCAACTCGATTTCCTTGTCGCCTCGCTTGGCCTTACGGGTTATCGTGTCAAGTTCAAGATCAGCAACTCTTAAAACAGTGGACTTGTCGCCGCCGCTTCTTCTGCCGAGTGAACGAACCCTTGCGATGAACTCAGCGAACGCGAATGGCTTGACAAGATAATCATCGGCTCCTTCGTCCAGGCCCTCCACTTTGTCTTCGAGTGTTCCCTTTGCGGTGAGTATGAGAACGGGGGTTGTCCTCCCATTCCCGCGTATCGTCTTCAACACCTCGATTCCATTTTTCTTCGGAAGCATGATATCGAGAACGATTACGTCGAACTCCCTGCTCAACGCCAGCCTCTCTCCCGATTCACCGTCATAGGCATTTTCGACCCGATGGTTCTCCGCCTCTAGTCCCAGCTTCAAAAATCTGGCGACCTTCTTTTCGTCTTCAATGACAAGTATTCTCATGTGCAGTATAATTTACAAAGAAATGGGGCCAATGTTCCGCGGCTTGTGCAGGACAAAAAAAGCCCCGTGCGCGACGGGGCTGATATTGATGTATCCGGACGGATTAATGCCGTTTGCCCGGCCCATTGTCTTTCTTCTCGTTCTTGTCGTGCTGCTTCGGCTGCTCTCTTCCCCTTGCGGGAGCATCACGTTTGGGCCTGACGTTGCTCTCTCTGCGGTCCTCAACGCGCGGAGATTCGGGCTCTTTTTTGACGCGCGGCTGATTTATTTCCCGTCGTGGCCTTGCCGGTGCGGATCGCTCGCCACGAATGCGCTCGGGTGCCTGATATACTCTCTGTTGTCTTACTACTTCCTGTTCGTTTCTCACGCGAGGCTCCAATGGGACCGGCGAATAAATATGAATGCTGCTCCCCACGATGCGCTCATGACCGATATTGTTCACGCGTACGACGTTCATGGTTTCGATCCTTCTTCGAGTGACTCTCTCGACCTGATCCTTCGGAAGCCCGACCTGATAGACACCTCCGGACGTGAATCTGAACCTCGTAACATTTCTGGTCCTGGCCATCGTTTCTCGTACTGCCCCTTCCCCCACAAACCTGTAGCGAGGTGCACCCATTTCCCTTGCGTTCACAAAGTTCCAGCCTCTGATGCCGACTCCAAAATCATGGTCATCTGGCCCAACGACAACGTCTACTCTGAAGTGAAATCCGGGGGGCAACGGTGCCCAACCACAGTAGCCGCCTCCCCATCGCCATTCGACCCATGCCGGAGCCCAGACATAACCCGGGATCCAGACCCAGCCGACCGAGGAATCGAAAACCCACCTGCCGTAGTGAAACGGGGCCCATCCCCATCTGTAGTTAGAAACCCATGTCCAACCGTAATCCGTCCAGATCCAGTGACCGAACGTATATGGTCTCCAGTCAGCCGGCACGCCGGCAGGCCGCCAGCACATTCCGTAACTTCCGACATTTACCCATTCTCCATACGGAGCAAGCGAGGAATAGAACACGTTGAATGAAATCTCCTGTGCGCCTGCATTTCCTGGCGCAGCGAGAAATCCAGCAGCGACAGCCGCCGCAAAAATTATCTTTTTCATCTCAACCTCCCGTTCTTTTACAAATATAACGTACCAGACCGATTCTAGTTTAAGAACAGTTGGAAACTTAACAATTATTAATTTTCGCGCGATTCTTGTTAAAGTTAGCCCCACTTTTTACCGAAATTATGATTGTCGTAATCTAAAATACCTGAGGGTAATCTTGTTCGTAATAATAGGAATTGCAGTAGTTCTCGTTGCAGTGCTCGGCGGTTTCGCAATCGAGGGGGGATCATTTCTTGTCCTCATTCAATATGCTGAATTCCTGATAATCATCGGCGCATCTGTCGGCGCTCTTCTCATCTCGGCGCCCAATAAACTTCTTGGCAAGATCGTCAAGCGACTAACAGGTGCATTCCGCGGAAGCAGCGTAAATAGTGAATTATACCTCAATCTTCTGAAGTTAATGTATGAATTGTTTCAGGTGGGGCAGAAGGAAGGAGTGATTGGACTCGAACAGCATGTCGAGAACCCCGACAAGAGTAAGATCTTCGCGAAATATCCTGTGTTGCTCTCAAACAAGCACCTCCTTCATTTTCTCACGGACACGATGAGACTTCTGATTGTCGGTGGTGCCGAGCCATTCGATCTCGAAGGACTTATGGATGCGGATATAGAGACACATCATCAGGAGAGTTCGAAACCGGGAATGATCTTGCAGAAGATCGGAGACTCAATGCCGGGTCTTGGAATTGTCGCCGCTGTTTTGGGAATCGTGATCACAATGCAGGCCATTGATGGTCCACCTCAGGAAATCGGACACAAAGTAGCGGCGGCGCTCGTTGGAACATTCCTGGGAGTGCTTCTCTCGTACGGGTTTGTCCAGCCTCTTGCCACCAATCTTGATCTTGCCGCTGAGGAGGAAGGCAGAATGTTCGAGGCTATAAAGGCGGGAGTCGTCGCTTTCGCCAAAGGAATGCAACCTCTCATAGCGGTGGAGTTCGCGCGTCGAACAATCTTCCAGGATCATAGACCGACGTTCAAGGACATGGAGAAGGCACTCAAAGGTGCAAAGTCATGAGCCTCACTGACGAAGGTCGTCCGCGGATAAACATAATTAGGAAGAAGAAAGCATCGCACGGCAGTCACGGGGGCGCGTGGAAGGTAGCCTATGCCGACTTTGTCACTGCCATGATGTCGCTTTTCATCGTACTGTGGATTATCGGGCAGAGCAAGCAGGTCAGGGAATTTGTCGCACAATATTTCAGAGATCCGGGTGCTTTCAATCAGGAGACTCATTCGAGTGCCCTCTCAGGTGGGCTCGTTCCTGTACACAACGCAAGCATGAGCAAAGTCGGGATCCCCGCAGACCATGAGAGTTCGCAATTCATGACGCTGAAAAAGGAAGGCGAGAAGCTTCAGCAAATGATTGCATCCACGCCTGAATTCAAGAAATTCATGAACCAGATCAAAATCACCGTGTCCAAAGAAGGATTAAGAATCGAACTGATCGAAAACGCTCAGGGGCTGTTCTTCGATGTCGGAAGTGCGCAACTGAAACCGGAGACTGTGACTCTTCTTCGGATGATCGCGAAGGAGCTTTCCAATCTGCCGAATGAACTCATTATTGAAGGCTACACTGACGCCAGACCCTACGTCCGAACGGACTACACGAACTGGGAGCTGAGCACGGACCGCGCGAACGCCGCCCGCAGAATCATGCAGGATGGAGGGTTGCGCGAAAAACAGGTTCTCGAAGTGCGTGGATATGGAGACAGGAGGCTGAGAGATCCGGCACATCCATTCGATTATTCGAATCGCAGGGTGAGTATCCTGGTAACTCCCACGACCAGTGATACGACCAAAGTCATCGAGCGTGTTGACACGCTTAGACTCGGCGGCTGATACCCCGCGGCCGTTCACGCCGTTCCTTACTTTCAGAGACATTGCACAGCATCCATTAGATACCGACAGGCAATTCCATCTACTCCACGCTCGTCCATCGAGACATGTAACCATTCCTATGCAACTTATCCTTTGCGGATTGTGTTTTTCAAATTAAAACACAGGAGTGCGTCGTGGCAAAGAGAGTACAGTTGTTTCTTCATGACTGGATCACAAGGTTCTCAGTTACTCCATTCATCTTGATCATTTTCATCGGCGTGTTTGCAGGCCGATTCACCGGAACGACGGAGTCCCCGGCAAAGGCGGAACGCTCTTCGTACAACTGGCTTCAGTTCAATTTTGACCAGCAGCACAGCGGTAACGATACAAAAGAGGTGGAGATAAGCGCAAGCAACGTAAGCCGGCTTCATCGGCTCTTTCGAGTCTCACTTCCGGATGTCGCTGACGGCGCCCCTGCTTACCTGAGCAATGTCCATACTGCGGAAGGAACTGCGAGTCTGCTCTTTCTCACTACGAGAGACGGCCACATTACGGCCATCGATGCAAAGACGGGAAAGATTGTGTGGGAGCACCAATATGGGCCCGGCAGATACAGGATAAACAACGGGAGTCAGCCGATATACACAACATCCTCCCCGGCTGTCGATCCGGATCTGAAATATGTTTACAGCTACGGGTTGGATGGCTACGTCCACAAGTACGACGTGACGAGCGGCGAGGAAACAAAAACGGGAGGCTGGCCGGAACTTTGTACGCTCAAGCCGTTCAATGAGAAAGGCTCATCGGCGCTTGCCATTGCCACCGGCAAAAATGGGGGTTCATATCTCTACGTTACCAACGGAGGCTACCTCGGAGATAGAGGAGATTATCAGGGACACGTCACGACCATTAACCTGAGAACCGGTGCACAACTTGTATTCAACGCGAACTGCAGCGAAAGCACAGTGCATTTTGTCCAGCGGCCGGGGAAGCCGGATTGCCCTGCGGTCCAAACGGCCATCTGGTCAAGACCGGGAATCATATACGATAAGGTGACGGATCGAGTCTACATGGCAACCGGAAACGGTCCGTTCGATCCAAAGAAGCATGATTGGGGCGACACGATCTTTTCACTCAACATTGACGGAACAGGGAACGACGGGAATCCGGTCGATTCATACACGCCCACAAATCATCACTATCTCAACGCCGCCGACCTTGATCTCGGAAGCACTGCTCCGGCAATCCTTCCGACTCCAGCGGACTGCTCAATTCGCGATCTTGCCGTGCAGGGCGGCAAAGACATGAAGCTCCGGCTTGTCAGCCTTGCCGACCTGAGCGGGCACCGCGGCCCCGGCCATACCGGCGGAGAGATCGGTAAGCTGATCGATGTCCCTCAGGGAGGAATGGTGTTCACCCAACCGGCAGTGTGGGTCAATCCCAGGGACAAGTCGACCTGGGTTTTCGTGGCTACTTATAGCGGCCTTTCAGGATTGAAACTCCGGGTGGACAAACGGGGAACGCCGAGCCTCGTGGCTGTTTGGCAGAATGACAACGAGGGGAGCTCTCCAATAATTGCGAACAATGTCCTCTATTGTGCCGGAAGCCATGACATCTCCGCATTCGACCCGACGACAGGGAAGATTCTCTGGCACAACTCGAGCATCGGCAAGATACATTGGGAAAGCCCCATAGTTGCCAACGGAGTTCTGTACATTACGGACGAATCCGGGGATCTAACAGCGTTCGGACTGTAGTCGAGGTTGTCAAATACGCGGCGTCCTCGTTAGAAGTCACTCCTTCAGCACTTGGTCGCCGACTTTTCTGGCGTTGACTATTTCACGCGTCACTCTCATATTTTACAAGGTCGATGAATAGGGACGGCTGGGAATAGCAACAAATGCCATTTACTGCAACCGGACACGAGTGTCGATAGAATGGCATGGGCTGCCCAAGGAAAGACATTCGTGGATGATAACGGAGGGCTTATGAAGCACTTGTTGTTGACAATCGGACCAATCTGTATCGCGGTATTGTTTGGAGGGTGTGCGGGACCGGAGATGCTCTTTCATGCTTCTCCTGTTTCCGGGAATACGGTATGGTACTCGGGCAGGGAGTTTGTGACTGAGACGAAGGATAGCGTTACGGTGTCGGTTGCTTTTGAGAATGAACTTGATGGTACAATGACATTCTACGTCGTTGTTGGAAATCTCGGTTCCAGGACTCTGCTCGTTGCACCTGAGAAGATCTATTGTGAAGCAAGTTACGAGCGCCTGAAGACTGTGACTAACTACGGAACGATGGACGTAAGCTTTGATACACTGAGCCGCACCGACACGATTCAGGCGATCGATCCGGAGAAGGAGCTGCAGGGGATTGACAGACAGGTGGCTCAGGCTAATGCGACATATGCGAACAACACGGGAATCAATGTCGCCGCAGGCTTGCTTCAGCTCGTTGGAGATGTTGCGACGATCGGCCAGAAAAAGACCAGGGAAGAGCTGCATCGTGAAGACCGGACAGGAAGAAGCATTGCCGAATCGCAGACAAATAACAACATCGATTACTCAATTCAGTCTTCGAGTCTTGCAGATCAGAGAGGATACTGGGAAAACGCGGCATTGCGGAAGACAACTCTCTTCCAGGATAATGCCATCGGGGGCAGGGTGAGTATCCCTGTGGATCAGGAGGCCAGGATGTTGAAACTGGTTGTGCCGATAGGATCTACCACTTTTACCTTTGAGTTCAAGCAGCGCCCGCTTCCGCTTCAGTAGTGATTGGCGTCCGGAGCCCAACCGGAAGCAGCCGGGATGCGCGGGTCACGGACGGAATAAATGTATAAATGACAAAGGAGGCCTGAGCCTCCTTTGTCTTTATCTGATCATGTGCGCTCTTGGACTAAGAGTTGGGTCCCTCTTGCTGCTTAGCAGCGAAAGATTCCGTCGCCTCTTCCTGCGCTGATTTACCGGCTTGGAGGGCCGCAAGGTCTTTCGCTTTCTGTGAGATTACCGCGGCGTCTTGCTTTGAGCCGGAGGCGGACGAGGCGTTTCCGGTGGAACCCTGTGTGTCCGACGCTGAAGTAGCTGCAGCCTGCGCCGCGGTACTTCCTTGGTTAATCGGATTTACTCCCATTTTTTGACTCCTCTTTTTATATGGAAGGAATTGCTTTGCCGGGGACTGTACCGGCCATCAATATTGTATCGACAATACCGTATTGAACTTGAAAGGTTCTGCGACATGCTGCGGGGATTTGTGGGGCCGTCGAAGGTCGATGACTGAATATCTGGTTCCTGTAGAGATTCAGAACCTTCCGAGTGTGGCGTAGAGAATCAGCAGCAATGTGCCGGCTCCCCAGGTCAATAGTGCGATCGTACCGCTTACTTTTGTAAATTCCCAGAATCTGATGGGCGCTCTCTCCTTCGAAAGCTCAAGCACTATCATATTGGCGACAGAACCCGCAACCGTCAGATTTCCTGCAAACGTAGAACTCATAGCAAGCACGAGCCACATCAGTGCCGGCGAACTGAATGCAGATATCCAATGCTGTACCACCATCACGTAAGGAACGTTGGAGACAATGTTCGAAAGGACGAGGGAGGCAAATGAGAAGGTCGCGATTTGCTGCGTGATAGAAACGGAGAAGTATCGTTCGAGCATCAGATGAGCATCGTCCACCAGGCCTACTTTGTTTATGCCTGCCACGATTACGAACAGACTTGCGAAGAACAGCAGGAGTGACCAGTTAACCTTCTCGAAGATTTCGTTTGGCCGCCTGTTGGCGATGAGGACAAGTAGCGATGCACCCAGGATGGCCATGAACGCCAGCCTCACACCGAGAGAGAATCCGACGATAACGATAGCCATTACGATGATTGATTTGTACAGGAGAGTTTTGTCGGCGACGCCGGTCCGGGTGATCTCGTATGGTTTGAGCGTTTGCCTCAAGCTTTTGCCAAAGAAGAGCCGGAGCACGAAGAAATCCATCACGAGTCCGACGGCAGCCACGGGAAGCATAGCCAGGAAGAATTTCATATAAGGCCATCCGGAGAAGGTACCGATGAGCATGTTCTGAGGATTGCCCACGAGAGTCGCGACGCTTCCGATGTTCGCGCTCGAAGCGAGGCCTATGAGATATGGCTTCGGGTCGGCCTTCGAACGGCTGGTTAGAAGCAGGACAAACGGCGTCATCATCAGGCAGATCGTATCGTTGACGAAAAGGGCGGAGAGGATCCCGCCTGATACGATGATCGTAAGTAGAAGCCCTTCTCCGGTGCGGGCCCGCTTCAGAATGAAACTCGCGACGATGTCGAAGAAGCCTCCGACCTGCAGGTACGCCACGATTATCATCATTCCGAGAAGAAGAACTATCGTGTCGAGGTTTAATGCCTTGTAGGCGTCGTTGATGGTGAGAACCCCGAAGGCGATCATTGCGACCGCCCCGATCATTGCTCCTGAGGTTCTATCTAGGTGAAGAAATGGTAATCTTTGTACCGATATGGCGACGTAACTGAATGCAAAAATAACTACCGCTGCGACCGTCATCTATTGTCATATCTGGTGCAGCGTATATGAGCGAAGTCTGTCCGGCACCAGGCAATCGTTGATCTTGACGACAGTCTCATCAAATGCGCTGTCGTCAGCTTTCTTGAACGCCTCTTCGCTTGAATAGGTATAAATTTCCATGAAATTGTTGGGTGAACCCTGAACCTCGTATATCTCGAGCTTCGCTATGCCCGACGATTCATAACCGGATTTCAGTTCATTGATCAACTTCAGATACTCATCGCGCTTTGAGGGCTGTACCTCGTAATTGACCTGCAGTAGAACTTGCGACATTTATTCCTCCTGTTTTGGACCATCGGATACTGGTTTCGAATTAGCTGTCCTGATAACCCAGTAGATCAGAGCTGTTATTGCGATTGCTGCGGCAATTACCAACTCGATTTTTCCAAACCCGGCAACCGAACCGATAGCTTCGCTGAAAAAATAACCAAGAAACCCATAAGAAACACCCCAGATCAGCCCTGCGAGAATATTAAATAGTGTGAATCTCATCCGGGGCATTTTCGCCAGACCGCACATGACGATGAGAGCAGTCCTCAAGCCGTACATATAGCGCGCGAAGAGGACAATATAGATGTCGTATTTCTTGACGAGGCGTTCGGCTCGCGGAAGGACCGACGCGACGTATTTGAATTTCATCACGAAATCGTAACCCTCCTGGCGGGCCAGTTGAAAGAAAAGCTGGTCGCCGATCACCGAGCCGAGAAATGCGGACAATATGGAAAGCTCGATGTTGAGGAACCCCTGGTGTGCCAATATTCCCGCGATGATGAGAACGGTCTCGCCTTCGAACAGCGTTATGATGAAAATTATCATGTATCCGTATTGATGGAGAAGCGTCTCCAACTCAGTATCCGGCCTTTCTGATTTCCTGGTCGGTCATGCCGAAGTAATGGGCCACTTCGTGAATCAAGACCTCCTTGATCCTATCTTCAATCTCCCTATCACTCCGACAGTCGCGCTCGATGTTCCGCTGGAAGAGTTTAATCCTGTCCGGTAAGACCGGATGAACTCCGTAATCAGGCCCGCGCCTGTTCAACGGTATTCCGCTATAAAGACCAAGCAATGAGTAGGGGTTTCGGATGCGCGTGCCTCTCATGTCGTTCTCGTCGGGCAGATCCTCGACAACCACGTGGACGTTCTCGATCCGTGCCTTGAACTCCTCCGGAAGTTCTTCGAACGCCTCTTCCACCAGCACTTCAAATCTTTCCTTGTCCATGCTCCAGGTCCACAAGCTTCTGATTCGGTTCATCGTAGAACACTCTTCCCCTGAACACAACAGTGGCGCTCCCTTCAAGGATGATCCTTGAAAATTGACCGCCCCAATTCTCAAAGTAGACACGCAGCACCTCGCCGCCACTCGTCTTTATCTCGACCGGCGACGTCATGCCGTATCTGATATTTGCAGTTATCGCGCTCGCAACCGCTCCGGTCCCGCATGCGAGCGTCTCATTTTCCACGCCGCGCTCATACGTCCTCATGCGGATCCTGTTTTCACCATCCTGTTCGATAAGATTGACGTTGGTTCCGTTCGGGAAGAGATCGAAGTTGTACCGGATCTTTCTGGCTAGACCGATGAGGTCCGCCGTATCCACTCTGTCGAACGCGCTTCCACCCGTGAGGACCGTGTGATCGGTGTTTGGGCGAACGTACGTTGCTTCGAAACGATGAGCTCCGACAGGAATCTCTATAGATGGTTCTACCTTGTCTGGGTCCGGAAGATGTAGCCTGACTTTTCGGGCGTCGACCACTTCAGCGGAATATTTCCCGTTGTGGGCGACGAAGCTCATCGGCGATTTGCAGATGCCACTGAGCAGAGCGAACCTGGCAATGCATCTCCCTCCGTTCCCGCACATTCCTCCTTCGCTGCCATCGGAATTGAGATAGATCATCTCGAAGTCCAGACTCTGGTGTTTGCGGAGGACGAGCAGTCCATCCGCCCCGATTCCGAAACCTTTGCCACATAGGGCCTGGGCCAGAGGAGGCAACTCTGTGTTCAAAGTGCCGTCAAAATCGTTTATTACAACGAAATCGTTGCCGGCTCCGTGCATTTTGGTGAAATTTATCTCAATCATAAATTTGCCTATAATATAACCACATACAGCCGCTTACGGAGCAAGGAATCATTTTTTTGACAAGAATTTGTGATAGGTATAATTCCGGCCAAATCTGCAGTCGGCGAAGACCTGACGTTCGGTCAGACGGGAAGCTCGAACAGGGAGTTAAGACAACGAAAGCATGTCTCCCGCTATCTCAATCCTTCTGAAAGGCTTCCTTACCCAATGAAGAAATGATCGCATGGAGCAACTCGACTCTATTCCGCAGGTCTTCCCGGGTACCGTCATTTGCGATGACGAAATCTGCCAGCTTCTCCTTCTCCGATTGAGCGATCTGCGTCTCGAGTCGTTTCTGCACCGCTTCCTTGCTTATTCCAAGTTTCAAGGATGCGCGTTCCACGGCATTCTTCTCTTCTGATTTCACGAGGATCACATATTCGAATTCACCGGAGAGCTTTGCTTCATAGAGGAGAGGAACCTCGATGATCGCATAGCTTCGGTCGGAACAACTGCGGAGTCGCTCGTTGACGGTCGACATGATGGCAGGGTGGAGGATGCTCTCGAGTTTCCTCTTCTTTTCGGAACTGGCGAACACTACCTGGGCGAGCTTTCGCCTGTCGATGAGGTCGTCTGAAAAAACCTGGTTTCCGAAGGCCTCTTCGATTCTCTTTCGTATGTCCGGGTCGCCCTCGAGAAGCTCATGACCGATCTTATCCGTGTCGAAAGTCGGCACGCCGAGTTTGGAGAAAGCCTCCGCAGCTGTCGACTTGCCGCTGCCGATATTCCCGGTCAACCCGACCTTCAGCGGCGCAGGGGACCTTACGATGGCACTCTGTTTCCGGGCGCTTCGCCTTCTGTCTGAGGCCTTCGCGCTTCCCTTTTTATTTTGCATAAGAGATGCTGCGCACCTCGCGTATTACCGTCACTTTTATCTGTCCCGGATATTCCATCTGTTCCTGGATCTTCTGGGAAATTTCATGTGCAAGCTGGTCGGCAAAAACGTCGTTCACCTTTTCGGGTTCTACGATGACACGCACCTCGCGTCCGGCTTGTATGGCATACGTCTTCCCGACGCCGGAGAAGGAGTTCGCGATGCTCTCGAGTTTCTCGAGGCGCTTGACGTAGCCTTCGAGCGATTCGCGCCTGGCGCCTGGTCTCGCTCCGCTTATTGCATCCGCGGCCTGTACGACCGCTGCGATCGGCGTTTCCATCTCCATGTCTTCATGATGTGATCCGATCGCGTTGGCCACAACAGGATTCTCGCCAAATTTCTTCGCGACCTCGTATCCCAGGAGGGCATGCGGTCCCTCGACGTTCTTGTCGACCACTTTGCCAAGGTCATGGAACAGCCCCGCTCTCTTCGCGAGAGTCGAATCGAGCCCGATCTCGATCGCCATCAGTCCGCTCAGGAAAGCGACCTCAATACTATGCTGCAAAACATTCTGCCCGTAACTCGACCTGTACTTCATCCTGCCGAGCATCTTCACGATCTCCGGATGAACGCCGTGGATTCCCACCTCAAGCAGGGCATCCTCGCCGATCTGTACGATCTCTTCCTCGAGTTCGCCTCGAACCTTGTCGACGATTTCCTCAATCTTGGTGGGATGGATACGCCCGTCGGAGATGAGTTTCTCTAGTGCGGCTTTGGCGATCTCACGCCGGAACGGATCGAAGCCCGAGATGACGACCGCATCAGGAGTATCGTCGACGATGATGTCGCAGCCGGTCACTGCTTCGAACGACCGGATATTTCTCCCCTCGCGACCGATTATGCGCCCCTTCATTTCCTCGTTCGGGAGGCTTACGACACTGACTGTTGTCTCGACGGAGTGGTCGGCTGCGGTGCGCTGGATTGCCTGAACAATGATCTTCTGAGCTTCTTTTCTCGCTTCGATTCGTGCCTTTTCGCGGATTTCTCTGATCTCGAGGGCGGCTTCGCTTCTTGCTTCGTTCGTCAGGTTTTCGACGAGCATTTTCTTGGCATCTTCGCGTGAGACACCCGCCAGCTTTTCGAGCTTCTCGGTCTGAAGCTGTACGAGCCTGTCTGCTTCAGTCTCTTTCGATTGAATCGTCCTGTTCTTTTCCCTCAACTCAGTCTCGAGTGCCCGGATCGATTTCTCCTGCTGTCTGAGCGCTTCTGCCTTGCGGTCGAGGTTCTCCTCCTTTGAGCTTAACTGTCGCTCGATATTCTGTATTCTTTTTTGCTTCGTGTTGTAATCGTTATCGAGTTCCTGTCTTTTCCTGATCCATTCGTCTTTGACTTCGATGAGCTTTTCTTTTTTGATTGCACTCGCATCACGTTCGGCCGTCTCGAGGATTTGTTTGGCTCTTTCTTCGACTGTCCCAAGCTTTTTCCTGGTCAGCTGTGATTGAATGAACCACCCTACGAGGAACGCGGCCGCGCTGCATAGTACAGCGACTGCTGTGGTAATCATACCGAGCCTCCGGGTTTATATACAAAAAAAGCCGCAATGCGCTCATGGCAGATAGGAAAGAACCCCATCTTGACACGGTGGGTGCCCTCCTGAGCGAGTCA
>CAZRXH010000022.1:0-34951 GCA_964603995.1 uncultured Bacteroidota bacterium
ACTAGGTCACCGGTGCTACGGGGTCCCGAAAGAGATACTGACCCCTGAAGTGTTGAACGACATATATGGGACTCAAGTTAAGTTTTACATACACTGAGGAGTTGTGAGAAGATGACAAACCAGTTGGCACTAAGCCTGGTCAGCGGAATCTTCATAGCGGGATCCGCGGCTTACTTAGGCACGCTCATGCTATCGAGAAAGATGGCGGTCGTTGCCGGACCGTTGGGACACCTTGCTCTTCCCGGAGCTGCGCTGGCGCTGATATACGGGTTCAGCATTCCCTTGGGGGCATTTCCATTTATCGTTCTCGGGATCGTGCTCATCTGGCTCCTTGAGATGAGGACGAAACTTCAGATGGAGGCTTTGACAGCGATCGTCTTTGCCACGGGGGTAGCAACTGCTTTTCTCTTCCTGCCAATCGATGAGGCAGAAGCCGCGCTCGTAGGTAACATTTCCAGGGTTGGAATCTATGAAACACTTGCCGCCGTAATTCTCGGGTCGGGCGTTATAGCTGCGGTTAACCGCAGCTATTCAAAAATAATGTTGATCAACATTCACGAAGACGTGGCGAAGACGGAAGGTGTCAACGTGAAGTTATACAACCTGATCTACCTATCGTCTATCGCCATCATCGTAGCCTTGGGAGTTGATCTGGTCGGTGGACTCATGACTGCGGCGTTAGTGGCAATCCCCGCCGCGGCGGCAAGGAATGTCAGCAGAACGCTTGTACAGTACGGCCTTGTCTCAGGAACATTCGGAATAGTTTCTGCGATCATTGGAATATTCTCTTCAACTTTCACGGGACTCCCTGCCGGCCCGCTGGTCATCCTCGCAAGTGCAATCATTTTCTTAATTACTGTGCCAGTGGCTAAAGGGTGACCATGGGAGGAATATTCTCGGAAGGACCGGTCATCGCGATTTGTGGAATTGTTGGGTGACGGCAGGGGTATCCTGCTTGCTCCGAGATCTATCCTTCTGCAGTTTCGTACAGCTCCTCATCATTCGGGAATATATCTGTCCTGCTAGCGTTCTGCCAAGCCTTCGGGAGGGTATAGAGCCAAACAGTATCATGCCCTCCTTCTATCCGTTTGATTTAAGTAACGTATTCTCAATCTAAGTCGGACCTATGCTTGTAATTCTTTTTGAAAATGTTCTTCAAGCAAATTCTTTTCCTTTCTTCAGTGTGTTTTCGGGCCTCCTGTTGATCCATGCTTTGTCAATTCCAATAAATTGTACCACCAGGCCGGGCTCTCTGCTCAAACGGCATATACCAATCGCAACCGAAAGGTATGGATAACGAAAGTGAATCTGGAGCTTCGTATAAGCGATTGAGTACTGAAATACCTCGGTAAACATTTTCAGTATCGGAGCATTCAAAAAAGAAAACCCGCCCCAGCATATCTTTGCTGAGACGGGCTTTTGCTGGGAGAAGTTGCTATGCAGCAGAACTTCATGCAATCATCATAAAAGTATCTACTTCACCCGATCATGCACCTTTCGAAAGTCGACCTGTTTGTGTTCAGGACATAGGCGAATGGGGGCCAACCCATATTCCTCCGTAAATGCAACGACCGAGGTCTTCGGAGAATTGACCATAAATGTTTTTGTTTATCTTGTATTCCCCTGCCGAGGCATCGATCGTTATTTTGTTTTGATTGGTCTGAGCCTGCAGAGGAAATCGAGAGACGGCAAAAAGCAGAAGTAGCAGAGATATTCTTTTCATTTGTATCTCCGGAAAGTGTTTGAGTCAGGAGAGTGCATTCAAAGGCATAATTACATTACTTGATCAGCATCATCTTTCTGGAAATGGCGTTGCCGTTGGCCTCTAACCGATAGATATAAAGACCGCTGGCCAGGCGAGAAGCATCGAACCGGACGCTGTGTTCTCCTACGGACTGGCGGCTATCGATTAACGTGGCGACTCTCCGCCCCAGAATGTCGTACACATTCAATGAGACATATCCCGGCTTATCGAGCGAATAAGAAATTGTCGTGGCGGGATTGAAGGGATTGGGATAATTCTGATAAAGTGCGAAATGAGTCGGCATCAGAGCGCCGATATCTTTAACACCGGTGATGGTGGAAGTTCCCCATGCTTCAAGGCGCACATAATCATACATTATATCTGCATACGTGTTGTTTCCGGTTATTCGAAGTGAGAGGGAGATCTGGTTGTCTCCGGCGTGCAACAGACTGTCCGGGAAAGTGAACCAGTGATCGCCGAACGCCCCGTGAGTACCGGCGCGGATCATAGCATCGGAGGGATTCGGCGGGTAGATCCCGGTCGCAGGATTCGTGATATTCGTTCCATTGACTTCTACGATTGAAGCATCGTTGAAGTTGGAAGCATAGGCAACGTATACTGCGGCCGTCGAATCAGGCGATGGAGCTTGCGCCAATGTAAAATTTACTCTCCACACCGGGGCAGAAGACATAGAGTCCTTAGGATAATACTGCACGTAATTCCAGTCGGTCGCCGGATTGCTTTTCCCGATCGTGAAGTTCACTCCATTGGGAAATTCTTCCGGATAATCCATGAACTTCGCCCAATGTGTATCCGGGTAAACATTGCTTGTCCACCAGTCGGCGTCATGTTTGAACTCTTTTGTAGTTCTGTCGGGAATGCCTATCTGCCATACTGTCGGGGCAACTCTGTAGGGCGTCCATACGACATTACCGAGATCCGCAACGTTGCCCGCTGTGACAGCTGCGTACGCAGTCTTAGTCATCTGTCCTGCGGCCCCCGGTCCAAAGGCGTACAGGTTATAAGTGCCCGGAAGGACATTAGGTATCGTGAAGTTTCCGTCCGAATCGGTTTTCGTCCAGAACTGATAATTCTTGGACCACAACTGGAAGTCGGTAATCCCAGTTGTAGATTGAGGCGGTATGGCCGCTCCAATCCACATATTGGCGGCAGATGCCGAATCGTCGGTAGGGTCACTTATCACAAGCTTTCCGGTGATTGTTCCCCTGCCGCTTTGTTTTACGTAATAGGGATTTGTGTACCACTCATAAGGCCATTCACTTTGCTCAACTTTTGCCTGTGCCATGGCGTCTGCCCACAATGCACCCGGAGCATTGGGGGTGCCTGGCGCAACGCTGTTGCAATATATCAGAAAGGGCCCGAATATTTTTCTCCAGCTTTCACCTGCAGCTATTGCGCCGTCGGTTCCCATGCCGTAGTGCTGGCCGTTGAACATATTCAACATGGTAGGTCCGACGTGACACATGAGCTCGCGCTTCATAGGACCACCATTATAGTATTCTCTGCTCGGCGCAGTAACCCATATTCCAATATCCTTGGAAGTGCTGCTCCAACCCCAGACATTGATGTCTCCGAAATCGGCGCTGTAATTATACTTGTCTTCGTACTGATTGGCATAGATGCCCGTGTGTAGTAGTTCTACTTCCTTCGGTGCACCGGCGGGAACGGTTCCATTTTGCCAGTCATACTCGGTAGCCATTTCGCGATTGCGAAGCGAATCCACGCTCAGCCAGTCGAACATGGAGCCAACATAACTCGCCATCCGAAATTCGCCTCCCGGATTTGCGGGATAGCTTGCAGGATGGGTAAGCATTGCAGCGGCGTATATGCCCTGCGCCCCGCGCGGCAGACAATAGTAAATATCCGCGTCCATCGCAGCCTCTGAAGAGGAGCCGTTCCAGGTCATATGCAAATCAACTTCCGCATAGTTGCCGCTGTCGCTCGCAGGATCTGCAGTAAGCGTGTATGTACATCCCGACGGATTTTGATAATTAGGCATGTTCCAGCTCCAATAGACCTGTCCTCCATCATAACCGCCATCCAGGAGGTTCATACCGTCGTAGGCGAGGTCGGTGATCATTGCCGAGGATTTCACTATTGTTGCGGAAACGATGCCGTTATTCAACACGACTGTTGAACCGTTGTCTGTAACTGTTACATCCGGTCCGCTGAGTGTGCCTTCTCCTCTGCCTCGTGCAATTGCAGGAGACACACCAACGAGACATAGTACCACAAAGAGCCGCACAAATTTAGCAGGTTTGTATATCATGACTTGCTCCAGGTTACACAAAACTCAAACAAATCCTAAACTCCAAATTCGAAACCCTAAACAAATTCAAAATCCCTAATTCCTCCACTGAGGCCTCTTTAATGGTCTTAGACATTTGAATTTGTTTAGAGTTTAGTATCTAGGATTTCGAATTTTCCGTGATGGTTGCACCATCTATACTCACAAATGAAAGCTACTGCTCCAACATCAGTGTATGCTTCTGAACGACATACTCGGCGTAAGGGCTTACCGAAACATCCTTCAAAACCGGAGCCATCTCACCTTTGCCGGAGGGGCGCATCACGAGAACGAGCGAGTTCCTTCTGCCAGGCATCAGCCACCCATCAGGCATGTAGAAGTCTTTCTGCGGTCCGCGGGCGTAGTCGCGTCCGAGCAGTTTCCCGTTCAGCCATATCTGCATGTTACCCGTGGATTCAATGTGAACCCGCCACGGCACCACCCAGCCTCTATACGACGGCACAGTAAACCACGTCCTGTACCACTTTATCCCGAATCCAGATTTAGAACTGTCCGAGTCCGACATCATTTTCCAGCCCGTGTCAGGGTAGCCGGGCCTTTGCCATCCCGCGAGCTCTCCGTTTAAAAACGCGTGGTAAGCAAGTTTGAGAAGTGTCAGCGGCTTCTCCTCACCGAACTCGATCACTATCGGTCTGACAAATCCCCCTTTGCCTTCCATGTTTTCTAAATAAACTGCGACGAGGTTTGTCCCGGCATTCGCGATGCCGTTCAGCGAAACCGAAAAAGGCTCGTTCCAGCCGTGATGCCTGAAATCATAGGCGAGCTTCCCGTTCACATAAACCATCGCGCTGCGGCTGACTCCTTCGAATATCAGCCTCGGATTACTATTCGCCTCCTGTGCGGTCAGTGGAACCATCTTTCTGTACCATGAACCGACCTGTTTCCTGTTCACCAATTCGCGAGCTCCGTGTCCGACTGCAACGCTCTCCCATCCCGAATCATCATAATCGATGTTAGCCTCGGGCGGGTTCACGCCTGACCCGGCGGTTTCCTCGACGAAGTATTTCCATTTTTCCAGGGTGCGAATCTGTCCCGGAGAGAGTACGCTTATAGACTTCAGCCCCTTTTTCTCTTCCATGAACCCGCTGTTCGGTCGCCCCTCATTTTCATAGATAACCTTGAGATTATGCACGCCATTAGCCAGCTTCACTGCCGACCAATCCTCAAACGCGCTCCCTGTCAGACCCTTCACGGGTTTGCCGTCTATGAAGACCGAATGCCAGTCGGTATCGTAATAGCCGGCCTTAATCATGTGGTCGCCAGCCAGTTCAAATCTTCCCCGGTAGACAGAGTAGCCGTTCTGATAATCACCCATGCTGTCAAGCGACGGATAGACTCCGTTGCGCGGCGACGGCACGGTCCTGAAATACGTGTTCTTGTCCGCATCGGTATCCATCTTGTAGCGCATCCGCCCGAATTTTACCTTGGGTGTGTGGAAAACGGGCGTGGCAAACCTGAATCGAATGAGCTTATCGCCATTGCTCTTCGCAAAAGCAATTGGTTTGCCGTCCAAGCTGATGCCCCGTACACCTCCAGTCACGACCAACGAGAGACTGTCCTCGCCTGGTCGTGTCTGTAATTGGATAAGATTTCCGAGTCGATTATGCGTGGCTGCGGTCGCGAAATACGAATCTGACAATAGAACTGCGGGTCCTTTTCTTGTATGAAACACGATGCCGTGGGACGCGCGATTTGTGGAAGTCAACAAGATGTAAGATCCGTTCCATGTGTACAATTGATCGTCAGAAGGAATCGGTTCGGTGAAGATCTTCGATCCCCAATCTATCACTGCCTGTTCGCCCGGTGTACCATACGCAACCAGAAGGGGCTTGCCGGCGCACCGCGTGACGGTTGATAACTGGACGTTGCTGTAATGCAGCAGATTGCCTCCCGGAACAGGAAGATCGATCGGCAATAAGCAAGCGTCACGTGCTTCTATGGGAACAGAGATGTTGAACGGGATCTGGCCAGGCATTTTCACATCGATATTGGCGTTCTGTGATTCGTCCGTTTTGTTCCATGCATAAAGGAAGCCCGACTTCCCGTCTGAACGCAGAATAGTCTCGATTCCATGGTTGGAGGAAACGGCTCCGCCTGTCACTTCATGACACCGCGTCAAATAAGGCTGCGCATATCCCATGAAATCACCGATCAGCTTGACCGCATAATACTTCGGCCACAAGCCTCCGCATTCGGAAATCGGCGCCGTGTAATCGTAACTTGTCGTCTTGCCTTTCCCTGCCCAATATCCGAAATTGGTCCCGCCGTAAAGCATATAGTAGTTCAGCCCTTTGATACCGTGCGCGATCATATATTTCGTCAGGGCATTGATTTGGCCCGGGCCGTACTTATTGACGTGGCGTACCGTCATGTCTCGGATGCCCGTGAACCAGCCGCCCTGGAGTTCGGTGATGAACGGAGGCGAATAGGGCTGCTGCTGTTTGAGCAGTTCGAGCCGCGGCAGCGTAGCTTTGAGATTCCAGCCGGGATAAAAATCTCCCGCGTCCATGATCTGGGAGAATACCGAATCAGTTTTGTCCCGGACCTGCTGGGTCCAGCATGTTATGATCGGGACATCGATGTGGTTCCGCATGACATCTTGGTAGAGAGACTTCAAGTATTCCACCTTCTGCGTGTCGGGGAACCCGAAGTAGTTGTATTCATTCTCAATCTGGAGCAGGATTATCGATCCGCCGTTTGTGATGAGATGCTTCCGCACGACCGGGAGCACCTCGTTGTACCAATATCTCGACCAGTAAATATCCTGCGGCGATGCCGTTCTGAACCCGATTCCCTTTCCAGCCAGCCAGTGCGGAAATCCACCCTCATCCCATTCCCCGCACACGTAAGGGCCGACACGGATTGTCACATACAAGCCCATTCGCTGACAATCACCGAGGAATTTCTCCAGCAGACTGAAGTTTGGTTTGCCTTCCACCTGTTCGTGAAAGTTCCACGGGACATACGTTTGAATGGTGTTGAATCCAGCAGCCTTTATCTTCCGCAGAATGCTCATCCATTGGGTTGGATCACTGCGAAAGTAATGGAAACTCCCGCTGAAGATGAAAGTGTCCTTACCGTGAATAATGAAGGCATCGTGATCATATCGAATGATTCCGGGGTGGCTGAACTCCGGTTTTAACGCCTGTTGCGAGCGGGCCGGCATCGAGGCCACGAGAATGAGAACAAACAGTAGAATAGTACGCATTAGTTTGGCAGGGGATAATTTGTGGAGCAATTTTTAGGAAGCGGTTTTCGTCTATGGAGAAAGTTCCTGCGAAGGACTCCTTCGGAGGAACTTAACGCAGTTCTGGTCCAGTCATTTCCTCGGTATAATATTTCGACTTCTCATAGATCTCCTTCATCAGAGGAATCGGATTGCCGAGGTTGATGGGACGGATTTCGTTGATCTCACCCAAAGGCAGATTGTAGCATCTGAATTTCTCGTCATTCTTGAATTGGAACAGGCTATCGCTATACTGAACCACTCTCCGATACGATGCGGCAATTTGTTCCAGCTGTGCGGGATCTGCGCTGCGGAGGGAATACAAATAGCGCAGATAACGGAAACGCCAATAGCTGACTTCCGTCTCTTTGTTTTCAATCGCCTCATAGCGGAGCCAACTGAAGCGTGTGTGAAGTTCCTCATACTGGTCGTGTGCGAGATATGGCTTCGCCTTCGCAAGGTAGACAAACATTTCACCGATATCGTTGAGCACCTTGTCCTTCTCCCTTATCACACGGTCGACGTTTTTCAATGTCGGTTTGAGATAGGCCTGGTATTTCGGCAAATAGTAACGGTTGGTATACATCAGCAGAACTTCGCGACGGTAAATCGTATCCGGGAAATTGGAATTGGTATCATAGCCGAAACCCAACGTCGAAAACAGATTGTCTGCAACCGCTTCCGATAACTTAAGAGCCCTCACGATATAGGGAGCCGCTTTTTCACCATATATCGGCACGGCCCAAGACATCCATACTTTCTGAGGATTCACGTTTAAATCCCAGGAAAATTCTCTCCAGGCGTAGATGTTGATCCCATTCACTATATCATTGAACAAATTGTAGTGCACCTGGAAAGTTCCTCCCCAGAATGCGCTGACGCCTCCGTTACTCCCGATCAAACGATGAGCTCGCTTCATGGTCATTTCGGTATTCTCGACGTTCACGGCGGGAAGGTAGTAGCGGCCTGTCGTCTGACCGACGATCTGGTATTCGACAATCTGCGGATGCTTTCCCGTCTCGCCGATCAAGGTATTGAAACGCGCGTTCGGGAAACAATCGCTAAAATAGACTTTCGATTGAAGTATCACCGGTGATGGTACATCTTTGATTACTTTCCCCCACAAGTGGAATCTGTTTCCGCTGAAACCTCCGTAGCCGGGCGCATGAACAAACTGATGTTCCATCTCGCCCTGATCATTCCGTAACGTCACCCAATGCGACGTGCCGGAAGACCATGTCCTTACGATAAGAGGCTTGTGAAGTGCATGAAGCATCTTGTAATACTCGTCGACATTCTTTTCGAGTTCATTATCGAACTTGTTCAGGCCGTCGGCGACAGACAGGCTGTCCTGACTGTATGTGCCGTAATGATCCCAGAACGTTGTGACTAGACCATCGCCATGAAGTGTTTCGACAAATTCTCTCACGAAGGCATCAATGAGTTTCCACGTCTCCGGATCGGAAGGATTCATTGCGGCCTTCTCCCATGAATGAGGTGCCCGCTCACCTCTCACATCGGGGTACACTTTGTATACAGCTTTGGCGAGGGGAGGAGACCACAAGTACATATTGTTCCCGTACAAGAAAGGATAAAATGCCACGTCCGCATCATGGCATTCCTTTTCGATCGTTTCAGCCCTGGCTTCTACTTCTTTCTTCTCCCGTAACATTCTATCCTGTTCGGCTTTGGGAATATTTTCAAATACTTCTGGAAACTCCTTGCGCAGGGTTATGAAGCCGGTACCGAAACTGACAAAGAAAGCATTAGCACCCAACTTTGCCACCATTTCCGCAACCGATTCGTCACGAGTGTCCCCGATGCTGCAATCCCGGGTCTTGAAAGCGGGCTGTCGTACATATACGCCTGAGCGACGGCTCTTCCACCAATTCACATCCCCTGCGGCATAGAGGAGTGAGCGGGGACGCTTGCCGAAGATGAGTGCGCCATTGCCCTCGAATTTTATGAGGTATCCATCGTATGCCACTTTTCTCGGATCCTGACCGATGAATTTCAGCTGAGCTTCCGAAGGATTCCCACAATCGAGAAGAATCGTCCCCTGTTCGGGCAGTGATATGCTATCCTTCAAAAGAATATTCTTCTGCGGGATATTCAAGCTCGTCGCAAGAATTTCAGCAGCAGATTTGACCGCCGGATGGGCGTCTTTCTGCAGAATGATATAACGATAAGTCTGCGCTCTGAGTGGAATTGCGAGACAGAGTAAGAGTATCAATGAGACTGAAGTCCTTTTCATCGGTAACCTGTCCTTACGATGTTATTAGCAGGAGATAAATTCATGAGTCAAGCCGTGTCGCTCACCTCTCGATGCGAATGTTATGAGCTTCCATCTTCGACAGCGGGATCTCGACCGTCATGTTCCGCTTGCTCGTAACAACCTTAACGCTCTTCCCGTTTACCGTCACCTTTTCTTTCGGGACGATGTTGTGAACCACGAGTTTTCCTGTGCAACCCAGAGGAGGGATGTCAACCATTAGCACGCCTCCCCTCTGTGCGCAGGATATCGCCTCGGAACGATCATTGTTATAGCGGTCCACATATTGGAAGCTATCGGTGAAATTCTTTTTACCCGGGAACAAATTGACGGTCAATTCCGGCTCCGTCTTCCCTTTCCAGTTCACCGAGTTTCCGTTCAGCCAATTCTTGCCGGTGACGAAAATGGAGTTCTGTCTCACAAATACCGGGATATGGTCTTCAGACAATTTGTAGCTATACGTTCTGCCGCCGGTGTATGATCTCTCGGGTGAATACCAGTCGTACCACACTCCCGACGGAAGATAGACGCTCTTTGTCCGCTGGCCGGGTTCCACAATCGGAGAGACAAGGAACGATTGCCCGAAGCAATATTCGTCCCAGATGTTGTATGTCCTCGGATCGTTGGGGTATTCGTAAGTGAGCGGCTTCATCATCACGCCGATGTCCGCTGACGTGTTCAGCTGCGAATAAACGTAAGGTGCGAGCTCCATCCTCTCTTGGCACGCACGCCTGAAGTTGTCCTGTAAAGTTTTACCGTAGTGCCATGGTGCGCGGTCTTTTCCCATCCCGCCGCCGCCGTCCAGCTTTATCTCAAACATTCCGGACCAGGTCCCGAACTGGAGCCAGCGTGTGTAAAGCTCTTCCGGCTCATAACCGGCATCGCCCCGGTATCCGCCGACATCGCTCCCCCAGTTGGGAAAGCCGATGAACCCGACTCGAATCGCGTTGGCAACGCTGCATGCGAGTCCGTCCCAGCTTTCGCGGCTGTCTCCTCCCCACAAAGCACTTAGGTATTTCTGGCTTCCCTGCATGCCTGATCTGGAATAATTGAAGTTGTCCTTCCCCCACTTTGCGGTCAGGACGGAGTCGATGACTTTCGCGTACAGGTATATGTACTTGTTCCTGCGCTCCGAGGGAGGAGTTCTGTCATGCCACGCATCTTCTACGGGGAATACTTCCTCGCCGCGGTCCATCTTGTTGCCTTGGACTCCGTAGTCATATATGTTTTTCGTAAGCGCGTCCGAAAACTCCGAGACGCTCAATGGATCGGTTAGGTCGATATAACCGTGGTCGCCGCCCGGCATTGCTTTTACGATGTTCGTATCGCCAAATGTGCAGGTCGACACCCAGGTCATAAAGCGGAGATTGTAATCCGCGTTGAGCTCGTGTATCCACTGCCCCGGATCACTGAACAGCTTGCCGAAATTCATCTTCGACCAGCCGTCGATTCCGTCGCTGTACGGTCTGTCCACCATGATAGATGTTATCGGGATCTTCAACGCCGTCATCTGCTTCGCATCGTTGAGTACATCCTCTTTGCCGTTCCAGTCCTGATCTCTCCAGATCGACACGCCGGCAGCCCATGACGGTACATACTTCGGCGCGCCGATTACTTTGTAATATGCCCTCATGATCGCGTCGCCGTTTTCGCCCGTGAAGATGTACCAGTCCAGATCGCCCGTCCTGTGATAAATTTCAGTCACTCCGTTTATCCCGAGTTGATACTGTCCCTTCGCGAAAGTGTCGAAGAACGAGGCGTAACCGAGACTGTTGAAGAAGAATGCCGACCAGGCTGATGCGAAGTTCTCATGGTACCTTGAGTTTTCCCCCTTTTCGTCGAACGACTGGACGGAGCCCGTAATGTCGGGCGATTTGTGATTATCGGGAACCAGATTCTCTCGAATGCCGAAGTAGTGGCCGAGCGATTTCATATAGATCGAAATGTCGTTCGCCCACCGCGGATGCGCGTAGATGTGCCAGCCGCCGTCTATCTGTTCGATGTTTACATCTACGGTGTAATTGTGCGACACGTTCACCTTCCCGCCATCCCAGACATTCCTGTAAAGAAGTTCCAGCTCTATGTGCTTTTCACTTTGCCGCTTCACTTTCATCGAGGACGGTGTTATGAAGTTGAACTGAATGCTGTCGACCTCCATTATGGGCGTCCTGTCACGCCGAAGAACGATCTTCTCCTCCTTCGGAAACACGGCCACCGTAAAGACGGCGTTCCGGTACTGTGCGAATACGCAGAGAGGCGTTAATATTACCATACTGATGAGAATACGAAGAGGATTCACGATGGGTCTCCTTGTTAACGGCTAATGGACATACGACATTTTCAGCTACGCTCTTCGGAGCGTGGCTCACATTTCATTTGCGTGAAACACTCGCCGGCGTCACCGTCACCGGGCCCAACAACCCGGAATCATATAGCGGCCAGTTCGCCGCATTGAACGGTTTGTAATTGATATTGACAAAATTTATGTCGTGGAAGATTTTCCACTTCACGTGGCGCCGGTCGAGATCACGGATACGATTTGCCGATACGTTGGTCACCTCGACTTCGAGCCGGTTGTCTATGGGCCGCAGATCAACGGGAATTTGGAACGGCTGAGTGATGAGTGTGCCGATGCTCTTGCCGTTCAGACGGACGCGCGCGCTCTGGCAGACCTTCCCCAGATCAAGAAAATAACGACCGCCCCGGTGTCCGGGCGCGTCAAAAGTAATCGAGTAACGCGCCGTCCCGGCAAAGCGCTGAGCATTTGTGTCGCTCTGCGCAGTCCACGATGCAAGCCTTGCCATTTCAAACGAATGGGGGAGCACCGGCCCACCGTGGACAAATGTCACATGCCAATCGCCGGTCACCTCAGTTGGTGATCCGTCGGCTTGCCAGTAGGGCCAGGCTCGTCCGTTGACTCGTCGACTTGCGAAAACGCGCAGTATCACCGAACCGCCATGCGGCAATTGAAGATAGACCTGCGTTTTGCCGTCGACGTGGCGTACAGCGGCCAAACCGGTCTTACCTGTCAGAGGATCCATGAGCACGATCGATCTCGCAGGTCGACTGAGCGTTACCCAACCATTGAGGTCGGTGCCGTGACGATTGGCGATAAAATAATTCCAGCCGCCGCGGAAAGCTCGGCGGATGAAGAAAAGTCCGGTGTGATCCGTCATCGGCTCGTGCGCGACTCCGGCCAGCGCCAGGGCCGAGTCGCAGTCGCCTACCAGAATTCGACCGTGGCCAAGTTCAGCTTCCTGCATATTCTCTCCGGCAGAAGTGAGATGGATTTCGTCGATCAATTTTTTGAACTCAGCACGACGATGAGCCAAACCTCCCCAGCCAGGTACATCGCTTGGAAGGTGCGATTCGAAAATCACGGTGGCGCCTCCCTGCGCGAGCGCTATCATACGACGGAGCGTCTGCACCGGCATGAGATGGCACGGCGGGGAAAGAATTACGCGGTAAGCGCCGCCGGCAACCTGGATTCTGCCGGCAAATGTTCTGGCCGTTCTCAATTGGCGATCGGAGATGTAATCAAAGGAATAGCCGCGATTCCAGAGTTGATGCGCCGTGTGTCCGACGGCCTGGCCGGAGAACCAGGCGGTATCGCTTACAGTCATGTCAGGCAGCATGCCATGAGGGTCGTTCCACAGATCGGCGATCGGCCAGTAGAGAAGTATGTCGTTATCCGGCCGGCCGGCTTGAAGGATACTCTGGCACCGGGCAACGTAGGCGTTTAAGATGGACACGTCGTACCAGATTGAATTGCGCGGATTCATTTCCGTCGCGGCGTAGAACAGCCAGCCGGGCCATCGCGCAACTTTTGGCGAGTAACATGTACCATGATAGAATATGTGGTTGATGCCCGAGATGAACATGTCGTCCGTCAGATACTTCAGTTCGGCGAGCGTTACCGTAAAATGTTCGCCCAGCCAGGTGCCGGTCTCTGCGCCGGTAAGATGACGTCCTACGACATTAGCGGCGGATGAGGCGAATTTCGAAATAAGCGGGTTCCGGTCGAGATGGAACATCTCAGTTTCCGGGATATCAGCATCGGCGTACAGGTCGAGCCAGTTGGCGGGCGAGCCA
This sequence comes from uncultured Bacteroidota bacterium, assembly GCA_964603995.1. GTDB lineage: Bacteria > Bacteroidota > Ignavibacteria > Kryptoniales > JAKASW01 > JAKASW01. Next base: position 13,664 of record CAZRXH010000022.1, read on the forward strand.
TGCGCCTGGTAAGTCGCGCGGAAGCCGTGCCGGTGCGCCCAGTCGATCCAGATCGGATCTGTATCCGTTGCCATGATGTCTGAGACAGTCCGGCGATAATCTGATTTGACGCGGGCGACCTCGTCTGCAGGAGCGTCACCAAACAGAGCGGGCAGAGCGTCTTGCAGTTTGTAGCCTCGGAATTTTTCAAATTGGGCAAAGAAATCGGGCGACCAGTCGCATCGATATTCATAAGAATCCTGAAAGACGGCGTGTGGTTTGGGCCCGCTGTAGTGATTGAACGCCTTGTCAAACCAATGTAGGTACCGGTGCATGGCCGGAGCGTAGAACGGATTTAGCATCGGACCGTGTCCACCTGGCGCGGCACGCTTCACGTCCTGGCCGGAGAAACGCTGGGAGATTGCGTAAACCTGCCATTTACCCGTGGGCGCTGTCCAATCAACCTGACCGTCAGGACCTATTTTGCCGAGTAAGTCCACAGTGCGTCCATCAGGTCCGAAGGCCATCAGCGCCTGTGTCGCTGCGGGCGATAGTGTGTCATCGAGTTTGTCTCCACCGGACAAGTCAAAAGTCTTCTCGACGACAAGCGCGTTTGCATACTTTCCGCTAATCGCCGGACCGCCAAAGTTCCAACCCGTCTCCAGTGCCATGTCCACGCCCATGCCGAGTCGGTGAGCCTCTGCCACGGTATACCCCATCATCTTCATCCATTCCGGAGAGAGAAACTTGATATAATGTGATTCCCATCCTTCCACTCCGTAGATAGGTATGATCTGTACTCCACCAAGGCCGGCATTTTTAAACAGCTTCAGCTGGAAGACAATATCGGCCGTATCCACCGCGCTTCCGGGCCACCACCACCACGTCCACGGCTTTGTCAGTTGAGTTACTTTCGGCCATGTAAGAGGATTGCCTGCTGAACGGTCACCGGCCATCGCCATCGGGGCGGATTGAAGTGAGCTGACAACCAGAACAAGCAGCGTAAGCTGAATCGCTCGCGTTACGGCTGGTAGTCTCTGCAATTGTATTCGATTATTTGTCATGTCGGTACAGAAACACCTCCTCCGAATTACCGGGGATAGAATTTTCTTCGTCAGGCCTTCTTGATCTTGACAGCGTACACGCTTTCAAAGCCTTCAAAGTTTGCCCGGAAAATAATCCATTTACCGTCGGGAGAAAAATGCACGTTTGGTTCCAGATGATAGTTGTCGTACTTCATATTCACCAGCCGTTCAACCTTGAAATGATCGCCATCTGGAGTAAAAAGATAAATCCATTTACCATTCTCTGCATGAGCTACCGAGCTTGTGTCGCCGCCATCGCCAGCAAACAATTTTTCATCGGGCGATATAGTATAATGCACGCTCCACTCGTTTCTTGTCAACCGGTACTTAGTCAACTTGTCCGTATTTACATTTACGCCTCCAACGTAGAACGTCACTCCTCTCGGCCGCTGCAGGTCAAACCAGATCGTCTGTCCGTCGGGACTGAACGATTCGTGGCCGGCTATCTCCATCGGCATCGTGCGCTTGTACATCAATCTGGCTTTCCTCGTGTTGATGTCGATTGTCCAGATTCTATTCACGTCCTGCCAAATCCCTTCATGACAGAACAGCATGAGCGACGGATTTGTCGGTGAAAATTGCAGATGATTCAACCAAGCTGTGTGCGTATAAATCCTGATTAGTTCATGAGTCTTCAAATTGATTGTGAACAGAGTATGGGCACGTTTCCTTTCGAATTCAAATATCTTTTCGAAATTGGGCCTTTTGAATCCGGCACGCCTGAACGAAAAGTTCTTGATTCTCGGCGTCGATATACCCCCCAGCAGTGTTTCGTCGGAATTCAGGCAAGTTATACCTCCCATGAAATCGTGCGGGAAAACGTAGATGAGTTTCCTCTCGCGCGTATCGGCGTTTACGGAAAAGACACTGTCTCTTTCCTGGTAATAGATGTTGTGACTTTTCTTTCCCACAATCTCGCCAAACTTCGGCGCATGATCTTCGGTCAATTTCACAATCTTTGACGTCGACAAATCTACGGTGAAAATCTGCGAACCATCCTTGTCGGTACCGTAGAAAACCATTCGGTCATCCTCTCCGTTCCTTCCCGGAATGAAAGGATTGTTATGGAAATAGAAACTGCGGCTGTTCCCATCTCTTCGTGTGAGACGCATGATTTCGTGGTGTGTATCTTTGTCGATCCACACATACGGCATCTTCCTCCCGCCCGTAGTCAATAACTCCTGAGAAAACGAATAAGACGACAAGAGAAGCATGGTCGCAAACACCATCAACACGTTCAGGTTCTTCATTTCTCGTTCTCCTCGATGTGAAGATTATCTGGGCGCCAGCCGATAGACTTCGCCGCCGGCTAGCAGAAAGCATCCGACGCCAAAGTCCTGGAAGTCAGGCACGTTGTCGTACCCGACGGGCTGCCCGTCGCCAGGCTGTTTCCCCGTTCCCTGCACATACCCCAGCATGCCATCAGGATGAAGCGCTTCATCTGCCAATCCATTCCATGCCTTCACGATCACCGGCATGTATGTCTTTCGATCAAGCCAGCCTTTTCGAACACCCCATGCCATACCATAAAGAAACAATGAGGTGCCACTGCTTTCTTTCCCTCCAAAGTCAGCAGGATCCTTCAGACTGACATTCCAGAAACCATCTTTACGCTGCAATGGCACGAGCGCCTTCATCATCGCTAAATATGTATTCTTGTAGTCCTGGTAGCCAACCGCCGATTCAGGAATCACTTTCAATACACGCACCAACGCGGCCACCACCCATCCGTTGCCCCGGGACCAGTAACAATCCTGACCATTCGGTTCTTTGTAGGGCGGAAGAAATGTGCTGTCACGCCACCAGAGTCCATCCTGAGGATTGAACAGCTTTCCCTTAGTGTGAGAATACATCTCGTACATACGTTTGAAATATCGGTTGTCATGATACACCACTCCTAGTCTTGCAAAGACAGGCATCGCCATCTGCAATGCATCTATCCACCACCAATCATCAATCTTGTTCCCGGCAACCATGCTGTCGATGCAATCCTTGATATTCCTGATCCGGTTGGCCTTGTGATTCAGCACGTACAAATCAATGTAAGTCTGGCCGCAGCACTGATTATCGGCGATTCGAGTAGCAACGCCGCCCGGCATATTCCACTGGTGAGATCTGGCCCAACGCAGTGCGTAATCCAAATACGCAGGCTGTGGATCTATTCCGTACAGAGCCATGAGTCCCTCATAATAAACGCTCCGTGTCCAAATGTTGCTCGGACGCGTTTTATCTGTTTTGATCGACAGCGAGGGATCGACATACTTCTTCATGAAGTAGCTATTCGCAAGTACCATCTTGCTCAGCACCGATGCCTTATTCGGCAGTGTCTGTGCGCCGATATTCTGATACGTCAGAGTTACGAGTACTGTTAAACTAAGGAAAAATCTCGGCCTTAACATGACAAGAGAATACTTTGAGAATTGATGCGAAATAGAGCCACCCCACCCCCACCAAAAGGTTTATCCATCACACTCATAACGAAAATTTAACCACAATTACTTCCAAGTGCACAGACTGAAGACAATCTCTCACGTGCTCACGTTGCGATATTGTGCTTCAGAAAGGTTAGTGGTAATAATAAACCAGAAGGCAGGGGCAGGCGGCTCCCTGGGAGAAGCACTACTTCAGGAAAAGCATCTTCTTTGTTATTGAACTGCCTTCCTGCCGCAGTGTGTAGAAATAGACTCCACTGGCAAGCTTTGAAGCATCGAAGCTTACGATGTGGCTTCCCGCATCCTGATGCCCATCAATCAAAGTGGCAACCTCTTGTCCCAGCACGTTGTATACCTTCAAGGTGACCAGGCCATTCTTCGCCGTGCTGTATTTGATCTCTGTTGTGGGGTTGAATGGATTCGGATAGTTCTGCGACAGCGTGAACTTTGTCGGTACCTGTCCGTTTTGATCCTTCACAGCGGTCAGGGTCATTTGGGATTGGTCTTCAGCAAGAATATGCTGCATTATCTGCTGTTGATTAGCCTGCCAAATTTTCTTCTGATTCGGGAACCAGTTCAAATCACCTAACGGCAATCCCTCGATAGAGGCTTTTAGGAATGTTGGGTTGGTGTATGCACCGTTGAATCTGGGCCAGGTGGTTGGGTAAGCAAAGCTTGTGTCGGTATGATACAGAATGTCCGGCCAGAGTGCCGAGTTCGTTGTTGCACCGCCGTAAATTTGATATGCAAGACTATCCGTCCAGATAACACAAGAGTCAGCTACAGAATAAATCTTGGAGTCAACGAACTGCGGGTCCAAAGCAGTGTTTTGTGCACTGGTATCGGACATGTTGTTAGCGCAGAAGAAATTCGGGAAGGCGCTCTTTGTGTTATACATCCTCGTCTCTCTGGACGAATCAATCCACTCGATCGACGGGATAAAATCGGGGAGGAAAGTAGTGACGTTCCAGGGCTGCTGGTTAATCCAGGGCACTAAGTTCCAAATCCCTGGAGATCTGTAGTTGCTGTTGTATTCGATGAAGTGTTTTCTTTCGCTGGGAACAGTCTCGTACAGCAGCGTGTCGTCAAGAAAGAGACCGTGTATGCTATTGCCCACATAAGGATCCGGACTTCCCTCAAAAATCCTTTCTGGAACAAATCCACCCATAAAAAAGAGATTGTTGGTTGCATAGGTATTCGAATCACCAAAGTCCGACTTGAAATTTGTTTTCAGGAAGAGGAATGTATTATGGTTGAACCAATTGAAGCCCACCGTATCATTCTCCGCGTTCGGTCCTTTGTAGAACTGATTTCCGCAGTGGACGACAGTGTTATTCTCGAAGTAGAGGGTATCCCATGTAACGTTGGCGAAGAAGTACCCGTCGTTCACGGTTGTTGAAAGTGTCCTGTTCATGAAAAGAGAGTTTGTTACAAAAATATTCACCTGTGTGTAGCTCTTGACGTAGGATTCCAGGAAGTAGTGGCTTCCCGTAGGATCCGCGGTAACCGAGTCAAAGACAATTCTGCCGGGTCCCTCTATAAACAGTATGCCTCCTCCCCAGCCACCATTCAAATCCACATTCACAAGGAAGACATTCTTTAGTGTGAAATCGCTATATGTCTTAAACATTTGAGTGAACGTGGTACCGCTAGAGGTATTGCCAGTTTGAATTATGGCTGGCATCTGTCCTGGTGCTGGGGTTTGTCCGATTATGGACACAGGACCTGTAGTCGGAGTGTTCAGTACTGCGTTGAGGCCGTACCATCCACCGGCTTGCAGCTCGTAGGTGGCCGACCCTTCCGCCGCCACAGAGTCGTTCAAGGAACCGTAGCCTGGTGCTACACTGACCACTCTCTGTTGGGCTTTCCCATTGGACGAAATCAGGAAAGTAAGCAGCGAGGCTGCCAATAAGAGTTGGAATCTTCTCATGACATCGTACTCCTTTAAGGTTGTTGTGCTGGTTAAGTTGCGCTAACAAAATACCGAAGGTAATAAGCTGGGATGCATTAAGAATCCCGTTGTCTTCCTTTGCTTATCTACCCTTCTTCTTGCACATATCCGTTGCGCTTTCCGCTGCTGCGAGAGGCACAGCGGAAAGACCGTCGCTAAGAGACAAACTTCGCGTTAGAAATCGAGGTCAATGGTACGAACACGCCCCTAAAGACAATTGCTATTCAGGCATGTCCCACCAAAGGCCGATCCCTACTGTACCCTAAAAAATTGCATCACCTCCTTCAAATACCAAGTGTGCCAGGACGCTTTAGAAGTTATACATGAACCCGAAGTCCGAAGTCCATCCGTAACTTTCTATAGACGTCGGTCTTGGGCCCGATACGAGACTGGAAACCTGCTGGGCGTTGTTTATATTTGCCACGTCACATCTCAACTTCAGGCCTTTTATTGGAAGCTGGAGCGTTCCTTGCATGTCCCAACTTTGGTAGGAACTCTGCCTACCAGACAACTCTTGCTGGTCTGACCATGATGTCAGGATATCCCCGTTGTATTGATATGATACCCAGATATTCAGACCTCTCCATTCAAAGCCTAGAGAAGCATTGGCTATACTGTTTGGCTGATCGAGCATTCTCCCTGTTACCGATGAATCCACCCTCACTTCTTGTGCTTTTGGCCTATGAGTGACACTGTCAAATGTAACAACAGTGTACAATCTCTCGGACGGATACGAAGTTTGCGAAGTCATAAGAGTATAGTTGAGGTCGAGAGTGAAGTGCGAGAAGGGCTCCGGCAAGTACCAGAAATTTGTCTGCCAATCCACCTCGGCCCCTTTCACGTACACAGGACTGGTGTGGTTCACGGTTTCCGTAACGTTCACGAGATCGTTTGGGCCGAAGCCTGGAATCACCGGGTCTCCAGGAACGCGGGTATACGTCCTACTCCAAATTTTGTTTTTCACTACTTTGTAAAAGCCGTCGACTGAAAACAGACCCACCTCATTACTGAAAACAGCTGCCTGCAAATCGTAGTTTGACCACTGCTCCGGTTGCAGAGCCGGATTTCCCACTCGATACGTGAACGGTTCTTCACTGTTATCAATGTAAATGTTGGGCACTAGCGCTTGATAGTCGGGCCGTCCCAAAGTCTTCGTATACGCAGCCTGAATCGCGAGCCAGTCCAGGGGCTTTATCTTCAAGTGAAAGTTTGGAAGGACAAACTCATTACTTGGAGAAGCATTGACCTGCGTAGACGGTATAAAGAGCGAGTAGGTTTGTGCTAAGTTATACAACTGATGGCCGATCAGATCCTCCGTCTCTTTCTCATAGCGGGCACCTGGGATGAGCGTAACCACCTGGCCTAATTTCAGCACGGCCATCAAATAAGTTGCATAGTAATTGTCGGTAATACCCTGGTTGTGAATCGAACTGTTGTAAAAGTCTGGTACGAACCCAATGTTCAAGTCGCTTCCGACGGTCTGGATAACAGAGTCTCCTTTAATAACGTTGTTCGAAAAAGTGTTCCACCAGTTCCAGTAGTCGTTCAACCTTGAGAAGTCAACGTTCCAGCCGAAGTTGTATTGTCCACCGAGGAACCTGTTAATGTCTCCCGAGATAAACGAATAACCCGATGGTTGAGGCGTCGCTGTGGACGCTGTCAGCCAAGGGAAAATGCTCTGGGCATACTTGTATGCGGTAAAAGGCTGATCGGCAGAATAGTAACTCACGACGCGATGGGTGGACTTATACTCCAGACCTCCTTTGAAATATCCGCTGATATTGTTTGTCATGTTGAAAGATAGTTTGACATTGAGATATCCCTGGCCGTTTCTCTGGAGAACGTCGGTCGAATTGTAGCCCATATGTATCATTGCTATTGACTGCAATATAGCGGTGCTACCGTTATCAAGATTCGCGTTTATGAATTGATTGACTGACAGAACCGCCAATGCCGAGTCCGTGGTAAGCTCAGGCGGATAAGCCACGCTGAGCCACCGGAACTGCCAGTTCTTGACATACGGATCATAGTTATGTATTTGAGAGTATGCGAGACCATAGTCGAGGTTGACAGCGCCTATATTGCTTTCACCCTGCAAAGAGCCACTGTAGAGCAGGTTTTTCCCGTTATTGTCCAGAGTGGCATCATAGAAATTGTAGTAGGAAGGCTGGTACTCTTTAGTAAAAGTCGACTTCTGGGCACCGCTGGCCGAGAAAAAGTTGTAGAAAGTGAGAGTGGAAAGCTGCGAGATCCGCCAGTCTATGACCAGAGAACCGGCTTGCTTTTCCTCGAAGTTCGAAATGCTGTTGAGAGAAGCTTCAGTGAGATCCACTGGTTCGAATCCGACTCCACCGTTTATATTCGAATTAACCATGTAAGAACCACCCAAGGTCTGTGTCCCTCTGTTGGCTCCCTCAGCATCTATGTCCAACCTCACGCCGAGTTTCTCGTCGAAGAAGCGCTTGCTTGCATCCAGGTTCAATGTGTAATTGCCGAAATAATTATTCTGGTGATTGTATCCTGGTTCCGCGATGATATTGAGGGAGGGCTCGTCTGGTGCGTGCGCCAGCTTTAAGTTCACCGCGCCGGCCACGGCGTTTGCTTCCATATCGGGGGTGATCGATTTGAAAACGCTAATCCCGTCCAGGCTGTACATGGATAATCCGGATATGTTAACGCCTCGAGTGTCCACGGAGTTTGAAGGTATTTGGATACCATTCAATTCAACCACCGTATAAGAAGGGCTCAGTCCGCGAATTATGATGTTTTGCCCTTCTCCACCGCTTCTCACCAAAGATACTCCCGGAAGCCGCCCCACAGCCTCAGCAGCATTTGCATCCGGGTTCTCCCTGATACGATCTGGAGAGACCATGTTCACGATGGTATTTGCAGAAAGCTCCTGAGTAATTGCCTGCTCCTGACCTTGACGCTGAGCAGTTATGACAACTTCTTTCCCACTGATAGCCGACTCCTCCAAAGCTATGTCAACCTTATTGACGACATTCGGCTTCACTACCACTTGGACTTCCTTATCTTTGTATCCCACATAGGTTACCCTGATTTTCTTCCTACCGCTTACGACTCCATTCATTACGAACGTTCCCTCCAAATCGGTAACGGTGCCATTGTTGGTGCCAACCACAAGGATTGTCGCGCCAGGGAGTGGTTGTTTGTTCTTGGCATCTACCACAGTGCCAGCAAGGGTTCCGGTTTCTACGGCCTGGGAATATGCAATAGAAGCAGAACCGATCACGCAGATCATCCCCCACAAAAGGCCCAAAGTAGTCCTTGATCTCATTGCAGAACCTCCTAGTTTGATGACTTTTAGTAGTTTAGAAATGGATGACATTGGATTTAGAAACAATGGCAGGCGCGTTCATGCGCCAGCGGTGCAGCGGCTGAATCTTCACCCAATTAACAGAGGAGCTAAGCGATGGGAAGGCTCCCGTTTTATCTAATCGAGATTACTAGCTGGGATAGGTAGACGTGTTTTATAATTTCCGCTCGTGTCGCAAATGCAGTTCTCGGGCGGCCGTTATGAATTGTGTCCTTATCGAAAGGATCTGCTCCTTGCAAGATGAGTTCGAATAACATGTCAAAGGAAATTCTATACGGCAGTCCGGGGAGTAATTCTTTCCCCCAAAACCTCCCTCTCATATCTCTGGATTTCCTTGACGTACTCCTCGGCTACTGGCACATTCCTCGTGAGACAATAATAATCGTAAACTGCTCCGAACGGTTTGGTCTTCAACAATTCAAGGAATGCGAGGCGTTCGAAGTTCTTCCCGGCCTCTTCAAATTCCTTCAGCCCATCTGCAGGCTCTAGGAGCGCAAAAAGTAAAGCCAGATGGACAGCGCGCGCACCGACAACATAAGCCCCAATGCGGTTAATGCTAGCATCGAAATAATCCAGACCGATATGCACACGGTCCAACGCATGAGCGCGCACAATCTCCTGAGCAATGAGTTGTACGTCATCATTGAATATGGTCACATGATCACTGTCCCAATGCACGCCACGACTGATGTGGAGCATTAGCCCGTCAAGAAATTGCAGCATCGCGGAGATTTTATCACCCGGCTGTTCCGTAGGATGATAGTGCCCGGTATCTATGCAGACGATCTTGTTGTGCTTGACTGCATAGCCAAAGTAAAATTCATGGGAGCCGACAGTCATAGACTCAACGCCCAGGCCAAACAGTTTTCCTTCGAGTGAATCGATGAGAGATTCACTTGGATATTCTTCCGAAAAAATCTCATCCAGAGAATCTCTCAACAGCACACGATGTGTGTAGCGGTCGACCGGCAGATCTTTCGAACCATCCGGAATCCATATATTGTTCACAGAAGGCGATCCGAGTTGCTTTCCCATTTCCGCCGCAATTCTTCTTGTCCTTTTCACATGCTCAATCCAAAACCTGCGTTGAGATTCATTCTTGCTTGACAACGTAAAGCCATCGTCAGCATATGGATGAGAGAAGCAGGTTGGGTTGAAGTCAAGTCGGATACCAAGCTTCTTAGCCCAGTCGATCCAGCTTTGGAAATGCCGAGGCTCAATCTCATCGCGGTCAACCCTTTTTCCTCCGAAGTCACCGTAACTCGCATGAAGATTCAGTCGCTGCTTTCCCGGAAGGAGACTCATCACCTTCTCCATATCCTGACGAAGCTCGTTAAGCGTTCTGGCCTTCCCCGGATAATTGCCGGTCGCCTGAATGCCACCTCCGTTAAGTTTTGCATCGGGAGTCTCAAATCCACCGACGTCGTCAGCCTGCCAGCAGTGAAGGCTTATTTCTACTTTATCCAGCTTTCGCAGAGCTTCCTCCGCATCAACTCCTATCTCAGCATACCGTTCCTTTGCATTACGATAGGCATCTTCTATCAACTTTGTATTTTCTGTTTTTCCGTTTTTCATTTTCTATTAATGTCCTCCGAGTTGTAATCCTAATAAATTGCCGTAGCCGACTATTATTGTTGATGCAACAAGCGTGAACAGAGCAACTCCAAGCAGAAACTTTGAAAGTGCGCTTGTGTTTTTCCATTCCTTCAGAAAAATTCCCCATAGAGAGCCAAAAATAATTATGCTTGCCATATGCAGGGTCCAGCTTGAGAACCTGTACTTTCCCATTTGCGTCTCGCCCATGGTATAGAAGAAAAACTGGAAGTACCATGTTGTTCCCGCCAGGGCACTGAAGAGATAATTCCAGAGCAACGGAACATGTGTCCCGCGGGAGTTTATCCCGTCTGTGGCGGGAGGATCTCCGACCAGTGGATCATCCGGGACAGGTGCAGCGACCGCATTCCCTGCGACAGCAAGTTGGGCGTTATCTTCTGCTGCCTCCACGCGATTGAAATACTCCCCGAATGTTCGATTCTTCATCAAGAGATATGAGCACCAGATCAAATTTGTGACAAAACCTCCCGCTGTAATCACTATGATTTTCGGCAAACCGGTCCATATCGGATTGGCGCCAAGGTGCAAGGCGGTAACAGAGATTGGGACTGCTGAATCCAATCCGAAAGCAAAGCATGAGCTCATTACGCCGGAAAATATCGCTATCAGGATTCCTTTGCGCAGATTGAACTCCCGGATCGCCGTGCGCTTCTGCTTCTCGTCCATTTCTCTTTCTTTCGATAAGCCAGCCGCGGCAGTGATCGCTATGCCGAGTAATGCGAACACCGAACCTATGAGAATGACATGTCCGGGGATCGAGTGCAGTTTAGCCCCGATGGTGCCGTCAAATATTGGAGGCACATAAGTGCCGAACAGAGCGGTAAGCCCCAGGATAATTCCCGTTCCTAAAGACATCCCCAAGTATCGCATCGTAAGACCGTATGTTAAGCCCCCGAACCCCCACATCATGCCCCAGAAGAACGTCCATGCGAGAACACTGAAAGGCTGTTGTCCCAGAACCTGAGTCAGGTGCGGTACCAGTATGAAGCCAAGCACCCATGGAGCAATTATCCAACTAAAGACACCACCCAGGAGCCAATAAACTTCCCACGACCATCTCTTAACAGCTTTGAACGGCACATAGAAACTGCCGGAGGCGAAGCCTCCTAACCAATGGAAGAAAACACCTAGAATCGGATTTGGGTCCATCTACGAATTCCTTGTATTTGTAACAGAGCACGTGAAGAGACTCCTGTGTACCACGACATGAAAATTCTAAATCCGAAACTCTAAATTTTAAACAAACTCGAAATCTGAAATTCCCAAATGTTCAAACTTCAATGGTGCTCCCGTTCGTTTGAGCTAGGGATTTTTGGGCATTGGAATTTGTTTAGAATTTCGGATTTAGAGTTTAGAATCTCATTTCAGTCCATGTGAAACACTTGTTCCAATGGCATGGACACCGGTGAGAAGTCGGGATTAGTCTCCATGATGTCCGCCATGTACCTCCACCACCTCCGAACGACCGGGTCCTCTCCCAATTCCTGGGAAGAACGTTCCCCTTCCTGGCTTTGAACGGCAAATAGCGTGTCACTTCCAGGATCCAAATAGATCGTGTAGTCTACAATCCCTGACGAAGTCAGGAGTGCCTTCATTTCTGGCCAGATGGCGTTGTGTCTGCGGATGTACTCTTCTCTGCACCCGCTTTTCAATTTCATCTTGAATGCGTATCTCTTCATAGATAATGACTCTTGTCAAACAATCAGTGTATCCAGGAACTCCATCGGATGATAGACAGCGGCAGAGATCTCTGAACCGATTTGTTCGCGACACGATGTACCGTTTGCGAGAATTACCGTGTCCTTGTCAGTTGAAGATACTGCTTTTATCTGATTCACCAGATCGTCGCCGACTCTTTTGCTAATGTCATAGTATTCTTTCTTATAGCCAAAACTCCCCGCCATCCCACAACACTCCACATTTGACACTTCGACTGCAAACCCGGCTCGCCGGAGGAATTCCGGAGCAACGCTGCCTCCCCCGATGGTCTTCAGCTGACAATGGGCGTGATAAAAAATCCGCTGAGCGTGAGACGGGTTTCTTTTCAGATAATTCGTCAGGTCCAGGCTGCCACTGATGACCAACCCATTCAGATATTCGATTGGATCAAACGAATGCTCCGCGATTTTTTCAAAGAGGCGCTTATCATCGAGCAGGTTTCCGTAGTCGCGTCTGAACATGGATAAGACGCTCGGTTCTGCAACTATAATTTCCTTACCATCGTCGATCAATTTTTCGAGATAAACAGCCAGTCTGCGAGCCCTCCCTTCCGCTTTCTCCACGAGTCCCTGGGATTGCAGTCCCCTGCCGTCGTCGAATACTTTGCTGAGAGTGATGGGGAGTCCAAATTTATCGAACACCCTTACAGTCGCCATTCCAACTTCTGGGTTATTATAGTTGGTATACACGTCGGCGAAGAGAACCACGCCTGCCGACAAACCGGCCTTGTCCGTCGAATTGACGTTCCTGCGGTATTTGCGATACTGCTCCACCAACGTTTCTTCCGCGAAAGGAGGAATTGCGCGTCGCCTGTCAATCCCTGCAAAGTTTTCCAGCAGCGTTCTGCTGACAGGAAGGTTATTAATCCTGTTTGAAATTCGTGGCGCTACCTCCGCAAGACGAGCTAGCTCTGCAAAATGCCCGAAGAAGCGCTGTTGTATCGAAGGGCCTCCGGCGGATTTCGTTAGACGATCCTTAATAACGGTATTCAATCTCGGAATATCGATTTTCACCGGACAGTTGGGAACGCATCTGGAGCATCCGGTACACAATTCCGCGAATCTTGACTTTTCAAGACTGCCGCTTGTTCCAAGTGTCCACGAGCCTCCGATGCCGCCGGTGTAGCACTCGCCGCCGAAAGCATGGCCTCCGACCACCTGAAAGTTCGAGCAGGAATTCATGCACGCGCTGCATCTTATGCAGTAAAGCGCTTCTTTCAAATCTTCGTCCTGCCGCATCTTCATCCGGCCATTGTCGAGAAGAACCAGATAAAATTCCCGTTTCTCATCGGACCTGCCGTTCAGATTCAATACCGGCAAGTAGATCGGCGGCTCCAATATATTTGTATACGATGTCAGGGACTGGCCTGTGCCGCTGGCTGCCAGGAGTTCTATGAATGTCCCGAAGTCCTTTCTGCTCCGAATAATCTTTTCTATCCCGGCTATGGCAATATGGACAGCCGGGAGCTGAGTAGTGAATCGAATGTTCCCTTCGCTTTCCACCAGGAGGATTGTACCTTCTTCAGCGGCGATTAGATTCGCACCCGTAATCCCGACATCTGCAGAAAGGAATTTCTTCCTCAAAATATCTCTCGCAAAGCGCGTGAGCTTTTCTCCGGTATCGAGCGGCAGGTCGGCCCCGAAATTCCTTTTGAATAGTTCCGATATGCTCTCTCTGCTTCTGTGGATCGCCGGTGCAACAATATGCGACGGCTGCTCCTTTGACACTTGCAGAATGAATTCCGCAAGGTCTGTTTCGGCAACTTCGATCCCTGCATTTGTCAACTCATGATTCAGTCCGATTTCTTCACTGGTAATTGACTTAGCCTTGACAACCAGTTTAGCCTGGTGATATAAGCAAAGCTTTATTATGTAATCGGTCGCTTCCGTCTTTGTGTTTGCGAGAAAGACATGTCCGCCTCGCGATTCGATTGTCGTTGTGAGCCTATCCACGAGTTCCGGCAGATGTTCAATCGATTCCTCTTTTATTCCCCGGGCTCGCCGCTTCAAAGCATCGTAATCGTCTATTCTCCCTACCGCCTTGTACCTGTTCCGGTTGAATGTCTGCGTATTAAGGCGCAATGCATCGGTCTCAACATCAAGTGCTAGCTTGATAGCAACGCGAAGGGATTCCTTGGACGATTTGTCGGCTACCTCTCTCGGACTGATTTTATATTCGTTAATGTTCCCCATACGATTATTCACGTTCGAGTCCGAGGACTCTCGACGAGTCCGACAGACTCGTCGGAGTCTGTCGATCAACGGAGTCTTCGACCAGGACAATAATATGCAGTTGCCCGGGACCGTGAACGCCGATCACAAGAGGACCCATGTCCGCAGTAGCACTTGGTCCGGTGATGAACGAGAAGCTTTTCTTCAGAGTGTCAGGCGCGGTGTTCTCCCCGGAAAAAATATCTCTGGGCCTGGGAACAATTGTACCGGCATCGACCACGGCTATGTGTTTTCTGGTCAGCAGACTAGCCGGACTCCCAAGATTTCTCGAGACGGATACGCATACGGATCCCGTGTTGGCGATGGCGCAGAACGTATCGGTCACACCGGTTATGATGGATGATAGCTGCTCTTTTGTAGGTCTTCTGACCACCCTCTGGTCTCTAAGAAAAAGATCGAATAGTGACGGGCTTAAATAATCCGGCTCAGCAAATAAAATTGTCTCATCATCGGACGTGGCTCTTTGAAGTGATGCGTTGAGTTCCTTAGGGCTTTTCCGAATTGCGTCGATGCTCGCTCCGGCTGCCTTGGCGGACTCGATAAACCAGCTTGTCAGATCACGCTCAGCGCTATTCGGCATATTTGACCGGGGTGAGCCGAAATATCTCAGGGTCAATCTTCCGCATAAGATCCTTCAGGCAGGATTGAGCGGAAGTTTTTTTCGTTTTCAGCGAAATAGCGACCATCGTCGGGTTCATACACTTGAAGGTGAGAAGAGGCTGAAACAATGCCTCGCCATTCGTTGACACTTGAAATTGCACCCACTGCCAGTGCCTGTACCCCGACATTGCCGACCACGGCGCCTTCGACCGGACCGGCTACAACGGTGCATCCGACAGCATCTGCCGTCAATTGCATGAGCAGCACGTTTTGCGTGCCCCCCCCGACAACATGTATCCTGTTTGTCTCTTTGCCGGTGATATTTTCAAGTTCGTTCTTTACGCTTCTATAGTTGAATGCCAGACTTTCCAGAATCACTCTCACAATATATCCCATGCCGGGCCTTGCCGTTTGCCCCGATTCCTTAAGAAACTCTAGAACCTTCTCCGGCATATTATCGGGTTTCAAAAATCTGGGGTCGTTCAAATCGATCCAGGCACTGACAAGACCTTCTCTTCTGGCCATGTCGGTTAAGGACGAGTAGCTATAGTCAACAGATTTCCCGGACCAGTGCCTTCTGCACTCCTGTAGCGGCCACAGACCCGTTATGTTCTTCAGAAGGCGCGTCGTATGTGCTACACCTCCCTCATTGGTGAAGTTGTATCCCATTGCACGTGGTGTGAGAAATGGCTTGTCTGTTTCAACGCCCATGAGCGACCAGGTGCCGGAGCTCAGGAATGCCCAATTGCCGTTCCCGTCGGACGGTACCGATACAATGGCTGAAGCGGTATCGTGGCCTGCGGTCGCAATCACCGGAATATCCAGGTCCAAGTCCGTTCTCTTTGCAATCGATGGGAGCAGAGTTCCCAACACCGTTCCCGGTTCTACCATTTTGGGAAATAGTCTATCTGGCAACTCGAAATTCCCGATGAGATCCCATGCCCAATCTCTTTTGAGTGGATCTGCCAGCCCCGTTGTCGAGGCTATTGTGAACTCCGCCTTCGTTTCGCCCGAGAGTAGGTAGTTTATGAAGTCAGGCAAAAGCAGCATCTTATCAGCTAACTCGAGAAAACTCGACTTCCTTTTCTTCTCGGATAGAAGCTGGAACACTGTATTGAATTGGGCAAACTGGATCCCTGTCCTCTTATAGAGCTTCTCCTTCTGGACCAGCTTGAAGGCCTGTCCCATAATCCCGTCTGTTCGGTCGTCGCGGTAATGATAAGGATAGCCAACAACTCTTCCTTCGTAGTCGATCAAGACGTAATCGACTCCCCATGTATCCACGCCAATCCCGTCGAAATGCGGACCGAACGCAACCCGTGCTTTCGCCAGTCCCGTCAGTATCTCCTCGAATATGTGCAGGATGTCCCAATGAAACCCCTTTTCGTACCTTATGGCATGAGTGTTAAACCGATAGACTTCATTTAATTCGATACTGTGATCTCTTAGCGCCGCGACGACGCATCGACCGGTCTCAGCACCGAGGTCGAAAGCGATGAACTTTTTTTCAGCAGTCATAATAGGATGAGATATAGAGATTTTGCCTATCTTACAAAAGCAGTCGGTAGTCCACCGTCGACGTTGAGAACGTTGCCGGTAGATTTGTTTAGGAGACCACTCACGAAGACAAAGCAGGCGTTTGCGATATCTTCAGGGTTTATGATTTCGTTCAGTAGAGTGCGCTTCGCATAATAAGCGGGAAGTTCTTCGACTGTGATTCCGTATGCCTTCGCACGTCCTTCCGCCCATGCCCCGCTCCAAATCTTGCTGTTAGCTATTACGGCGTCAGGATTCACCACGTTGACCCGTATCCTGTCCTTCCCTAATTCCGCGGCATTCAAACGGCTTAAATGCAATTGGGCCGCCTTGGCTGATCCATAGACCGCATTATTCGGCCCGCTCACCAGCGCATTCTTGCTCACTATATTCAGAATATCTCCGCCAATGAACTTCCCTTCGGAGATATTTTGTCTACGCATAATCGCAACACCCTTCTGGGTAACGAGAAATTGTCCCTTAACCAAAACGTCATACAACAGGTCCCAATCTTTTTCAGTGTGCTCCTCCAAAGGTTTTGAGATGGAGAGGCCAGCACAGTTGACCACGATATCGACTCCACTGAAGGCGAGGGCCGCCGATTTGAAAGCTTTCTGCACGTCACTATCGCTGGTTACGTCGAACTCAACAGCAAAGAAGGGATCTCTGCCGTATTTACTTTCGAACTCTCTTGTGGCGCCTTTCAAACGATCGGCATCGTTGTCGCAGATGATCACACATGCCCCTTCGCTCACGAATCTCTCAGCAATGGCCTTCCCAATCCCGCCCGCGCTTCCCGTCACCAACGCCACCCTTCCGCTGAGCGCTTTCGGTTTCGGCCTTCTGGCAAGTTTTGCTTCTTCCAGAAGCCAGTACTCGATGTTGAACGCTTCCTGTCTTGGCAACGCGACGTATTCCGAAATGGCTTCCGCGCCCCTCATCACGTTGATCGCATTGACGTAAAACTCTGCCGCAACCCTGGCAGTCTGCTTGTCCTTTGCAAAAGTGAACATGCCCACGCCAGGATACAATATCACCACCGGATTCGGGTCACGCACGGCAGGGCTGTCCGGATGTCTGCATTCATTGTAATATTCCGAATACATCCTTCTGTAAGCCTCGAACTGCGGATCGATTTTTGCTTTCAGTGCCTTGTCGTCATCCATGTTGTCGGTGACTTTTAGATCGAGGACCAATGGACTGATCTTTGTACGCAGGAAATGATCAGGGCAGCTCGTGCCCATCTTTGCCAGCCTGTCAAGATCCTTAGAGTTGACAAACTCCAGGACCGCATCTTCATCAGTAAAATGGCCGACCATCCTTGAGTATGAAGAACAATATCCGCGCAGAACCGGTGCCAGCCGTGCAGCTTTTTTCATCCGCTCTTCTTTCGAGAGCGACCTGACTTTAGCGCCACCGAACACCGCTCGCTTAGCGGCCAGCTTCTCATCGATGTACTCGGCGCACTGTTCGATGACCTCCAGTGTATTGACATAACACTTGTATGATGTATCACCCCAAGTAAATAGACCATGCGACGCCAGTATCATTCCGCGAATTCCGGGATTCTCGTCCACGTATTGCCTCAGCTTCAAAGCCAGGTCGAAACCCGGACGTTGCCACTCTATCCAGCCGACAGATCCGCCGAATAGCTCCCGAGTGATTCTTTTACCATCTTTTGAGGCAGCGATGGCAATGACCGCATCGGGATGCATGTGGTCTATGTGATTGAAAGGAAGAAATCCGTGTAGTGGAGTATCTATCGATGGAGCTTTGGAGTCCAGATCAAAAATGCAATGATTGAAGATCTCGACCATTTCATCTTCGTGTTCAATTCCGGGATAGATATTTTTTAGATTCCTTAGCCGGTCGACGTAGAGAGCTGCCAATCCGCTTTTCGTCATCGTACCCAGGTCTCCGCCGGAGCCCTTGACCCACATGACTTCCGTCATTTTGCCGGTCAAAGGGTCCGGGCCGGAGGCTTTGCACGATGTATTTCCGCCTCCGTAGTTAGTGATTCGAAGATCCGAACCGAGCAGGTTGGAGCGATATACAAGGAGACCGACCTCATCTCCATTAAGCTTGGATGCCTCTGCTTCGTCCCACAGATAGTTTACGTGATCAAACTTCATTACAGGTTGTTTCATTTCGCCAATCTACATCCCATTAATAATGACAGACAGTTCAAATAGGCGGAAGTTCTACAGCATCTCCACCGCAACTCAATAATCTCTTCGTTCAATGAAACTGAGAACTCTTTGAGAGCCCGTAGGTTTCCCAGAAATGAGTCGTGCAAGGGGATTAAGTGCGCCTTATGCTTTATCCTCAGTCGGCGACAGCAATCCCGACAGACACGCGGTTACGCAAACGTTTAAGTGGAAGGACGAAGAAAAATGTCTCATTTACCTATAGGGCGTCTTTCCACAATTCCCGATTGGATGATGACGTTGGAAAATTCGTCGTCCGATTTTCCGGTTTCGATCATATTTATCAGAAGGTCTGTCGCGACTTTCCCGATTTCTTGCGGGTTCTGAACGACCGAGTAAAACGGCACACCGAGCTTGTAGACGATGTCGTTGTCGCCGAATTCACCGATCATCACATCCTCCGGAACTCTCTTCTTGGACTCAAGGATCGCTTTTCCGGCTCCGTAGGTAATCAGACCGCCGACACTAACTATTGCATCGAAGTGCACTTTCTGTCGGAGGATCTCCAATATTTTATTATGACTATCCTCATCATTTCTAAAAGATTGCACTACAAGTTCAGGACGGTAAGGCACCGCATTCTCCTTAAGCGCGGACTTATACCCCTTGAATCGATCCCTAAGGACAGACACTCCGGTATGCGGCCCTAGAAACATTATGTGCTTTCTTCCCTCGTTTATGATCTTTGATGTCAGTTTGTAGGATGCCTCGAAGTCGTCTATCTTGACGGACCTGAAATCGAAATCGTCCAGGCTCCTGTCCCAACATACTATCCGCATACCCTCCTGATTCATTTTGTCGAAAAGTGTGTAATTTAGCTTTCCACCGGCGGCATTAAGTAATATTCCATCAGCGCGTATGTCATAAAGGAATTCCAACTTCTCCTTCTCCCTCGCCTCAAGTTCGTCGTGGACTAGAAAGACACACTGGTACCCCTTCTTGCTTGCCTCTTCATACATTCCTCTGACTGCCTCGGAAAAGAAGGAGATGCGAAGGTCGGGTACGAGCACGCCTATAATTTTGCTTCGATTATTTATAAGCGACCTTGCCAAAAGGTTAGGTCTGTAACCTAGCTTCTGAGAGACCTTTTTAACCATCTCCTTGGTCTCACGTGAGATGTCGCTTCTATCACGCAACGCCTTTGAGACCGTCGCAGGTGTAACCGACAAGACATCGGCGATATCCTTGATAGTTAACCTTTTTCTAACCTTCCCACGGTGACCCGCCCCTGCTCCCTTGGCAGGCCTCATGAATTTGCTCTCATAGACTCACAGTATGCTCTTCTCATCTGTTCATCAACTTAATGTAAAGTTGCTACCCTTGCAAGGAAGGGGTGAATCGTGAAATAACAAGGATGTCCAAGTTGAGTGACGAAAAGGCTCTCGGTTGCGACAGCGCGGGTGAAGCGTTGCCCTGATTCTTCTACAGCTTCGCCACCTCACTCACAGGACATGGATGGGATGAGTTACTTAAACGATTTCGCAATCGCTTTCGTAATATATCATCACCAATCTTGCATGTCAAGAGGGAAACGAAAAACAAAAGCCTTTTGTCCGTCCTCGGTTCCCCTCATGAGGCCGTCCTTGGAGAACCTCAACAGAAGCTTCTTTGCTGTGAGATGGTCGCAGGATGAACGCCGTTACAATCTGGATCACTCCGCTTCACATCTTGCCGAAACAGATCGCGATCTCCAGCGACTTACTATGCGGAGAAGGCGTATCTGGCTCGTTCGAGGTTCGACAAGACAAAGAAGTCCGTCCAACTTGATGATCAATCTGAAAGAGCGTGTTCACTGAGGCGGCTTGCTGGAATTACGTGGAACACAATCCACTGAAGGATATGGACTAAATTAGGGATACAGTCTTTATTTCATTCAGAAGATCCTCGGACACCGGTCGATCAAGACGACAGCCAGAACGTATGCTCATCTTCAGCCTGACCCGCTCCTTTCCGCGGTGAAGGTACTGAAATACTGAAACGTATGGCCATATAATCGCCATGGGATTTTGCCTAGAAATGTCCCCTATCATGGTACAGGAGTCGGGGTGGAGCTTTACCGCCTATCCGTTCGTCATCCGTGATTGACTGATTTGTAGTCGTCTCTCGTTATAGGAAACGACTAGCCGATCATAGGACAATTGGCTGACAATTGTGAGAGCCCATCGGAGATCAAAGAGTATTTTTCATCGTGGCATCGCTTGCCGGGACAATGATACGTTTGTAGATTATAGGTAAGGTAACAGGAGGTATCAACTTGAAACAGCTCGATCTGAAGTCTTTCGAACGCAGCATTATGGTCAGATAGTTGGAGGAATCCGATTACGAGGATGTGACTGCACTGCAGCTTAAATGCTTCCCCGGAATGAAACCGTGGTCGCCCGAACAGTTTCACAGCCAGCTGGAAATTTTCCCTGAAGGACAAATATGTGTCGAATATGAGGGGCAACTGGTGGCGTCCTCAAGTAGTCTCATACTGGATTTCGCCCTATACTCGGAGTGGCACAGCTGGAAGGAAATCGCGGACAACGGGTTCATAAGGAATCACAGCGACGAGGGAAATACGCTCTACGGCATAGAGATCATGGTGGATCCGGAAT
>CAZRXH010000023.1:0-5469 GCA_964603995.1 uncultured Bacteroidota bacterium
CTGCACTCGCAGTTGAGGCGATTGAAAGAGCTATCGATGATGCCGTCAAGTCCGCCGAATCGCTCGGAGGGCTTCCCACCTTCTCAAGCCGAGAACACTGAGCACTTCGTACACAATTCAGTCCAAGTTTGTGGTTGTCTGGTGGTTGCCAGGGGCTGGTGTATTTCAGCTTACAACAAAGCTGCGATCTCTGCGACGAACGCATTCTCTTCGCGTTGAATCGGAATCCACGTAAAAGTAAATTGGTTGTATCAAGGAGTCTTAATGAGAATTGCATACTTCGATACATTCGCGGGCATCGCCGGCGACATGGTCCTCGGCGCTTTTATCTCGGCCGGACTAGACGCAGACCGGTTAAGAAGTCAAATCGCGAAGCTGGGTCTGGCAAATGTGGACCTGAAGCTTGATAAAATTGTCAGGAGCGGCATCACCGCGACAAAGGTCGATGTCGTCGTCTCCGGAGAGGTTGAGAATGTAAACGGTCTCGGAGGCGACATCCACCAGCATTCGCATGAGCATGCGCACGCTGAACACAACCACTCCCACCGGCACGGGAAGAGCTATCTCGAGATCAGGCACTTGATTGAGTCTTCCTCGTTGTCCGAGCAGGTGAAGGGGAAATCACTGGACATATTCCGGCGGATTGCTGAAGCGGAAGCGAAGATCCACGATATTACTGTCGAGAAAATCCATTTCCACGAAGTAGGTGCCGTGGACTCTATAGTCGATATCGTCGGTGCAGTGATTTGCCTTGAGCTGTCGGGCATTGAGGGAGTTTACACTTCGCCTGTCCGTGTCGGCTCGAACGGGTATGTCGAAGCCCAGCATGGAGTCCTTCCTGTCCCTGCGCCCGCGACACTAGAAATCCTGAGGGGATACCCCATTCTATTTAACGATATTCCACAGGAACTTACAACGCCAACCGGAGCCGCCATCATTGCATCTCTCTCGAAGGGAATACTAAGAGACCGTCCGATGAAGGTCGAGAGAATCGGATACGGTGCGGGGACGCGTGATCTCGGCAGGCTGCCGAATCTCCTGAGAGTTGTCATTGGCGACATCGACTCGGAAACTGAAGAGGATCACGTTGTCCTGGTGGAGACGAACATGGACGACATTAATCCACAATTGATTCCCCACCTGATAGAAAAAGCAATCGCTGCCGGCGCCATTGATGCTTTCGTGACTCCGGTGTTGATGAAGAAGGGGAGGCCGGGTTTCCTGTTCTCGGTGCTGATGTCCGAATCAGTGCTGGATAAAGTCTCCTCAGAAATTTTCGCCCAGTCCACAACATTGGGACTGCGAATCCAGACGATCCGGCGATCGAAGGTCCACAGGGAACTGAAGACTGCCAGCACCAGCTTCGGCTATGTGAAGGTTAAGGAAAGCAGCGTCGACGGGCGGAAAAGAGTCGCTGTCGAGTTCGAGGAATGCAAACGAATCGCCGAGGAGAGAGGGCTTCCTCTCAACGACGTCATGCAAAGGATTAACTCGGAGCTGAACAGAGATTGAAAAGCAAATTCTGTGACGTTGCTTTTCCGATTCCGGTCCACAGGCAGTTCACCTACGGGATTCCCGTCGCACTTATCGAGGCTGTAAGGATTGGGGCCAGGGTTGTTGCTCCATTCAGAAAGCGATTCCTTACCGGAGTAGTTGTCGGCCTCCGAGATAAGTCGGAACTGGAGGAGGTGAAGCCGATTCAGGACGTACTGGACGGGGAGCAGGCGTTCTCCGACGAGATCACCCGCCTTACCCGCTGGATATCAGACTACTACCTGAGCTCGTGGGGTGAAGCGCTTAAAGCCGCCAGTCCGACGGGCACTTCCGTGGAGAGTTCACAGCACATCAGGCTGCTCCTTCCGGAAGCCCAGGAAGCGAGTGAAGAACGGAGAAGGATAATCGAGGCCCTGAAGGAGAATCGCGGATTGACTATGAAACAGCTCGGCAGGGAAATCGGTTCGGCCGGTCTCAGATATCACCTAGGCAGACTGAAAGCGGCGGGAATCGTTGAAGTCACTGAGAAGCTGAACGAACCGAAGGTTTCGATAAGATATGAGAGCTTCGTTCAGTTCAAGGGTGATTATGGCAAGCGGGGGAACCTTAGCTCTGTGCTGAACGAACTTGATAAGCGTGCCCCTAAGCAGGCTGAGTTGCTCTTGAAACTCAACCAACTTCTGAAAGCGGCCGAGGGTGGCGTGAGTGTGGTTCAACTCCTTGCGCAGGCAAAGGCAGGAATGTCATCGCTGCTCGCGCTGGTAGAGAAAGGCTTCGTTGAACTATACGACAAGGAGAGCTATCGCGAAGCGGAATTCGCCTATCATGAACCGGACAAAAGCTTCATGCTCACTCAAGCTCAGACACAGTGCATCTCGGAGGTCAATAGCGCAATTGCCAGCGGAAGTTACTCAACGTTTCTACTCCATGGCGTTACCGGGAGCGGAAAAACACAGGTTTACATTGAAGCCATAGATTTCGCATTGGGTAAGGGGAAGGATGCAATTGTTCTTGTTCCTGAAATTTCGCTGACGCCGCAGATTGTAGATAGATTCAGACGACGATTCGGAGAGAGAGTCGCGATTATGCACAGCAGGATGTCTATCGGTGAGAGGTATGACGCGTGGAGACGAATAAGCAGGGGTGAGGCCCCGATCGTCATTGGCGCACGAAGCGCAGTCTTTGCCCCCATCAGGAATCTAGGGCTGATCGTTGTGGATGAAGAGCACGAGGCGAGCTACAAGCAGAGTGACTCTGTTCCGAGATACAACGCCAGAGATGTCGCAGTGATGCGCTGTCTGATAAACGGCGCGGTTGCGCTTCTTGGAAGCGCGACTCCATCTATCGAATCTTATTACAATTCTCAAACAGGGAAATACAAGCTTCTCAATCTGCCTGAACGAATCGACAATGCTAGAATGCCGAAGATCGAGATCGTCGATATGAAAAAGAAGCGCAGAGAGAAATTGGTGTTTGGAAGCCTCAGCGATGAACTGCGATCGAAGATTGACGACCGGCTGGCGAAGAAGGAGGGAATAATAATCCTCCGCAACAGAAGAGGATTCTCAACGTACCTCCAGTGTGGGGAGTGCGGCACGACGGAGATGTGTCCGAATTGCGACGTCGCTCTCACGTTTCACAAGAGGAAAAGTCACCTGAGATGTCACTACTGCGGTTTCGTGAAAGAGCCGCCGGTACGTTGCCAGAAATGCAGCAGCGACAAATTGTACTACGGCGGGACGGGGACGCAGAAAGTTGAGGAGGAGCTGGCTGGCTATTTTCCTGAAGCAAAGATACTGAGGATGGATCTCGATACCACATCCTCTCGTGGCGCCCATGACCGCATCCTGACGCAGTTTGGAAACGGTGAAGCGGACATGCTGGTAGGGACACAGCTCGTTGCAAAAGGGCTGGACTTTCCCCGAGTGACTCTGGTCGGTGTAGTGTCCGCTGACTCCACCATGCTTATCCCGGATTTCCGCTCCAACGAACGGACGTTCCAACTGTTGACTCAGGTGTCAGGGAGAGCCGGCCGGCAGGAAAAGGAGGGAGAGGTCATTATCCAGGTCACCGACAGCCGGGAGGAGATACTGGGTTTTGTGGCAGGACACGACTACAGGTCCTTTTATGCGAAGGAGATTGAAATCCGTCGCGAGCTGAATTATCCGCCTTTCTCGCGGATGGTTGTTCTGGAATTTCGCGGAAGGGATTTTCACGCCACAAACGATGCGGCAGAAAAGGCTGCAGCAAGAATTCGCCGAAGTCTTCCGGTCATAGGTGTTCTCGGTCCAGCGCCCGCGGTCATCGGGAGGTTGCTCGGCAAATTCCGATTCCAGATCGTGATAAAAATGAGTAAACAACTCGACAAAGCGGGAGAGCGTCTTGAGACGGTTCTGGACGAAATCGATCTGGACATCAAACGCGCTTACCGCAACGCCGTCGCATTCTTTGCGGACGTTGATCCGGTGACGACGCTGTAGAGGAAGACATTGCAAAGGTCCGAGAACCTTCACAATGCTTCATTTACCTGAAGTGCTTCAGTAGGAAATAGATAAGCGGCGCGGAAAAAAGCAGACTGTCGAAGCGATCGAAGACGCCACCATGTCCCGGGATAATTGCCGAGGAATCTTTTGCGCCTGCATCTCTCTTGAACATCGATTCGACAAAATCTCCAGCCTGTCCGAACGTTCCGACGATTATTCCCATCGCGATCATGACTCTGATATCGAGATGGCTGAGGACGAGGTAGCGGGCGGCAATCGCGGCGGCAATTGCAAAAATGAAACCCGCAATCGCTCCCTCCCAAGTTTTGTTGGGACTGACAAACTTGCTCATCTTGTGTTTGCCAATGGATCTGCCCGCGAAGTAGGCCGCCGAATCACAGATCCATATCGTCGCGAGAACGGCAATCACGAACAGCCCTGCTTCATGGTCCTCCGGAAATATTCTGTGCAGTCCCACTCGCTCTCTGATTGCTGTCAACAAAGCCCCGAAGAGGCCAATATAGATAATTCCTGTGAATGTCGTCCCGATGTTGGCAAAAATTCCGTTGACACCATCGCTCCGTTTCTTTGCCAGCTCGGACAGCATGGCGAGCAGAAGTATCAGTATAAGGAAGTCGACAGCCATATCTATCCCGGTCGAATACACAACTGCGTTGAGCACTCCCGAGGACGCTATCCCGAACACTGCGGCCGGCTCGATGTTCTTAGTCCTGGCAAGCGAGTAGAATTCGTTTGCGGACAAGATGATGAGGGCAGTGGTGAATAGGAAGAAATACGGACCACCAAAATAGCAGGCGGCAACGATGAGCGGGATTGCTACCGCCGCCACAAGAACACGAACAGTGAGGTTGGACATCAGCCTTCATCCTCCCCGAAGGGTCCTTCGGACAGGTCTTCTTCGGTGAGACCGAGGGAGTTCGCCACATCCATTGCGTCTTCGAATCTTTTCTTGGGGACAATTACTTCGACGATCGTGGGGCGCAACGGCATGTCTGTAAAATCCGGATTGAGTTTCGTGAAGACCTCTGAGTCGATGCCCCGCTGCCCAAGGTTCGTGTACAACATCGCAGCCTCATATTCAAAATCAAATGTGTGAACGATTTTCCAGTCCTCCAGATAAATGCGATGCCTGGGGTCATCACAAAGCAATCTGTTCCCCCATAAGTCTCAACGCAGTCTTCGCATACCGCCTTCCCGCAGACGACACAGAATCCTATTGCAGGGTTTTCGGTGTGCGAATCGCAGACGATATTCTCCTCCGATGCTCTCGATTGGTTTATCGCGCCGCACGCTTGACAATAGAGATACGTTTCGGTGTCAAGTGGACTTCCACAGTTTCCACAGCTCCCCTCGCCACGCAAATCGGTTTGGCACTGCGGGCATTTAAGGAAGTCCTCGGAGCTCACAAATCCGCATACTGGACAGATCACCTGTTTCTCACCTCTTCTAATTCAGGTCTGTATTTTTCAGT